>NZ_KE993017.1 GCF_000466485.1 [Clostridium] symbiosum ATCC 14940
CATAAGCGGGCGGTGGAATTTAAATAAAAAATTTCCGAAAATGCTTGATGTGTGCCTTATGAGTAGAAGAATTTATTATTAGATGTTATAATAGAGATTAGCAAAAGACTTTAATCTAATACTATATATTGATATATTATAAATGAACAGAGAAATTATACTAAAAGGAGCACATTTTTATGTTTAATACTGATAAACCAATAAATAAAGCATGTGAAGACAAGCTTGGAAGAAGTGTTTTTGCAAAGCAACTTGCAAACGCAATAGTTAATTTTCAAACTAAAGACAATTATGCGGTGTCATTACAGGGAAAATGGGGATGTGGAAAGACATCTGTACTTAATATGGCAATTGAAGAGATTAAGCAATTGTCGGAAAGCAAAGATGACAATAACAAAATAATTATTATACAGTTTAATCCGTGGAATTTTACAGATACAAACCAGTTGATAAATCAATTTTTTATAACACTCACAAATTCTTTGAAGATTGATAGTAAAAATAAAAAAGTTAAAGATGTTGGAAGTGCAATAGAAAAATATTCCTCTGCTTTAGAGTATTCTGAATATATCCCTGTTGTAGGAAAGTATTTAAAAATTATACCTAAATTAACATCAGCATTCGGAAAATCCATGAAAGACAATGCAGAATCAAAGCTTAATGATGTCGCTTACAGAAAACGTGAAGTTGAAAAAGCGCTTGTAGAGTTGGATTGTAAAATTTTAGTTGTAATTGATGATATTGACCGACTTTCTAACGAACAAATCCGGCTTGTTTTTCAATTAGTTAATGCTGTTGCAGGTTTTCCCAATATAATTTACCTTCTTTCATTTGATAAAGATATTGTTTCTCGTGCACTTGAAGATGTTCAAGGTTGTAATGGACAAGAATATCTTGAAAAGATAATTCAGGTTCCATTCGATGTTCCACCAGTAGATATTTCCAAACTATACAATGTTTTATTTGAGAAACTTGATTCTATAATTTATTTACCATATGGTGTGGAGTTTGACAAAAATCGTTGGTCAAAAGTTTTCGATGCGTGTATCAGTCCTTTTATTAAAACTTTACGAGATGTAAATAGATTTTATAATGCACTATCCTTTATGTACGCATCTGTAAAAGAAGAAGTAGATTTTATTGATATGGCGGGGATTAGCTCATTACAAGTGTTTGCTCCTCAAATATTTGGATGGATAAAAGAAAATAAGTTTTCGCTTATAGGGGGATACAAAGGTGGAGGGGTAGTATTAAATGAATTAAATAAGCGAAAAGAAGAAACGCTAAAAGAGTTTGAGAAGATATATCCTGACAATCCTGTTATCATGCTAAATTCCATTGCAAGCCTGTTTCCGTCATTTTCTAATGGCGTTTTTTATCCTAGTGATTTTGCGACACAAGATGAAATATATCAAGCAATGAGAATCTCATCTAGCGACAAATTCGATTTGTACTTTTCGTTGTCACTTGATACTATAAAAATTAGCAGAAAAGAGATTGATAATTCCCTATTTAAAATGGATGAACAAGAATTGAGAGAATATATTAAAATACTTAATGAACGAGAGCTTTTCAGCGATTATTTCAAAGAAATTCGTCATAATATATCGAGGATTCCAGAAGATAGAATCGAACTCTTTTTGAGCATTTTAGTATTTCAAAGTGGCAGAATTTCTGAAGAGAAATCCCATCTTATTGGTGCGAATTTAAATGATCTTAGTATCTATACTATATCCGATTTGCTTTTCAAAATTATTGATGAAAACTCAAGATTCATAATAATTTCAAAAATGTTTTCTAATAGCGATTTTTTATCTTTTCAATATTTGTTGCATCTTTTACATATAATTGAATTAACATATGGAAGAATTGTAGAAACATCAAACATGCAGAACGAAAAACTCATTTCGTTAGAACATTTATATGAACTTGAAAAAATCTTTCTAAAAAGAACAAAAAGCTTTTTATTAAAAACTAACTTGCTAGATTGGAAAGAGGCACGAAGAGTATCTTTTCTCTGGGAGTTTATAGAAAATGAATCATATAGCAATTATATGAAAGAAGCATTATCAGAAGTTAATTCAATACCAAAGTATATATCTATAAATGCAAATGAATGGTCTGGTAGTGATGGTACACGTGGTTATACATTTGACAATGAATCATATACAAAATTTATTGATGATACAACTATAATTAATATAATTAATACAGAAAGATTCAAGGAATCTTTCTGGACATTGGATAAGCGAGTAATTGAAACCTCGGTCGCTTTCATTCTGAAGTCAACGAATTTAAAAGCAACAAATATTATGGGAGACCGTGAATCAAATATTTTGGTTATAAATGAAATAATTGATAAGTGGAAACGGGAATTTGATTTACAATCAGCACAGTAAAACTATTTATGATAAATGAGCAAAATCGTTTTTCGTGATTAAGGATACACAGAATCAACCATTAGATTATTAAGTCAATTTGAGGATGATTGTTTTTGCGGTTTCCAGGTTTTAGTCTAAGGAAATGAAGAAAGACTAGATGAATATCATGTCTTACCAAGCACTGAATTTGGCTAACCAAATTCGCTTGTTAGGGACTTTCGTCCCTAAAACCCTTTATTAGCTAGCTTGAAGTATTCAAAATTTAATGATATACTTATAAGCATTAAAGAACGATTCATTTATATTGGTGGTGAAAAATCATGTGTATAAATAAGAAAAAGAAAAACAAAGTATGGCTCCATGCAAAGCCAGTATAATGTGCGACATTTGCATGGAGTAATTATAAGTCGCTAATATAATATTGCTGGCTTTGCTACTTGACTTTATTAATCAAGGAGGAAGCTTGCATATGAAATACATCAATGCAAATACAATTCTCCCTGATATGTTGGTCGAGGAACTGCAAAAATATGTGCAAGCGGGTTATATCTATATACCCGCCAAAGACGAACAGCATAAGTCTTGGGGTGAATTGTCTGGTTACCGAAAGGAACTTTATGAACGCAACAAAATCATCATAAAGAAATATCAGAACGGTGTTTCGATTGAGGAACTTGCGGAGCAATACTATCTTTCGGTATATGCCATAAGGAAAATAATATATCAGAAATGATTACGGGGAGCTGCTGAAAAAGCAGCTCTCTTTTTCTAGTGATTGTTTCTGTATTGTTTGGTGTATTGAGAATAGCTTTGTTAATGTGTACAATTATGATATAGCATTTTCAACAGGAGGACTACAAAAATGGCGAACTCTGAAATTTTATATCCACGGACAGGTGATACGCAGACTATTTATCTGAAAAATGCAATTACCGACACAAGCATTACCGTGGGAGATTATACCATGTATAACGACTTTGTAAATAACCCTACAGATTTTGAAAAGAACAATGTTCTTTATCACTATCCGATTAACCACGACAAACTCATTATAGGAAAGTTTTGTTCGATTGCCTGCGGTGCAAAGTTTCTTTTTAATAGCGCAAATCATACAATGGCTTCTCTGTCCACATATCCGTTTCCCCTATTTTTCGATGAGTGGGAACTTGAGAAAAAGAATGTTACAGAGGCGTGGGATAACAAAGGGGATATTATTGTTGGCAATGATGTCTGGATTGGATATGAAGCAGTCATTTTGGCAGGTGTTACGATTGGCGATGGTGCAATTATAGGGACTCGTGCTGTTGTCACGAAAGATGTCCCGCCTTATACAATTGTAGGAGGAGTACCAGCAAAACCTATCAGAAAACGGTTTGATGATGAAACAATCGCAAAGTTGCTTAAATTGAAATGGTGGGATTGGTCAGAAGAAAAAATAGCTCAGAACATCCAATCGATTAAGTCTGGTCATATAGAGCAATTAAGATATTGAGGTGTGTGAAAATGGCTATTACAAAGAAAATAACTACAATAGATGGAATTCCTGCAATTATTTTTGGAGTACCGTCAAGAAAGATATATTTATATATTCACGGTCAAGGTGGAAATAAAGAGGAAGCACAGAGTATCGCCAAAGTTATTTGTAGATATGGTTATCAGGTTTTAAGTATAGATTTGCCAGAGCATGGAGAAAGAAAAGGCGAGATTGATTCGTTTGACCCGTGGCATATTGTGCCAGAGTTGACTGGTGTTATGGGGTTTGTAAAGGTGCATTGGGAACGAGTGTCTTTATTTGCAAACAGCATAGGGGCTTGGTTTAGTATACTTAGTTTCGGCAATGAATGTTTGAATAATTGCCTGTTTGTTTCGCCCGTTCTGGATATGAAGCAACTCATATTAAAAATGATGGGCTGGGCGAATGTTACAGAGGAACAGTTAAAGAAAGAGCTTATTATACCTACCACATTCGATCAAACACTTTCTTGGAGGTATTGGGAATATGCGCTATCCCATCCGATTACAAAGTGGGAAGTTCCTACTAAAATACTATATGGCGGAAGTGATAATTTAATTGACCGTGATATAGTGGAACATTTTGCACATAAATTTCATTGTGGCTTAGATGTGATGGAAAGTGGCGAGCATTGGTTTCATACGGAAGAACAATTAAAAGCTATGCGTAAATGGCTAATTACAAATCTAAAAAGCAAAGAATTATCAAAAGATGAAAGGTAAATATTGTTAATAGATTATTTCAAAAGTGAGGAAAGGCAGAATGAGTGAAATAAAATGGGTGCGCTGTCCTGTCTGTGGCAGCAAAACCCGTGATAGACTTAGAGAGGATACTATTTTGATAAACTATCCTCTTTACTGTCCGAAATGTAAACAGGAAACTTTGATTGAAGCAAAGGACTTGCGGATAACAATCATTAAAGAGCCAGACGCACAGACGCAGAGCCGATGAACTTGTGAGCAATCACAGTTTGTCGGCTCTTTCTTTTCATATAACATAGGTTGGACAAGCTCACCGAATAAAAAAACGATGTTTCGGTGGGCTGATTTGCCACGCTCTGAATACTCTCCGACTTCGCTTTTTGAAGTTTGGAGGGATTTTTATTGATTGCAAGTAGTAGCTCCTATTTACATATACCACACCGAGAAGGTGCAGATAACCTGTTAAAAAAATCCTCGTCAGCACATGGGGGCTTTGCACCCCAAAAGTAGAAGCCACATCTCTACATAATAGAACTATAATCACATTGAGCCGCAAGGGTATGACCGTCCTTGCGGTTTTTCTTTTGTCGTTTTTTGTAGGAATTCGCCGTAAGGCGATTTTGGGCGTTGGCTGCCGTTCGCCACCCTCCAATCTGAATTTTAACGATTTTGAAAATTCAGATTGGAGGAAATTAAAATGGCATATAACCACGGACGGGAAGAACGCAAATGGCGTATATGGAAAGAAGCCGAGGAAACAATTTTACGAAAGTGTGGTGTCGATGAGGATACCATTGAAGAAATCCGTATCTATGACAGGGCGGTTTTTAATTCAAACAGGCGGTTTTACCGCTGGACAAGCGATTTTGGAGAATACCTTGAGGGAATGGCGGAGGTCGAGCCATTAGTAGATGTAAAAACCGTTGCGGATTTACTGAACGAGATTGAGAATGAAAATCTGTATCGGGCATTGCTCACAGTGGACAAGCGTACCCTGCAAATTGTTCTGTTGAAAATGCAGGGGTATTCCACAAAGGAAATCTCGTCAATCGTAAATCTATCTATAAAGTCCATTTACAAGCGGATAGAAAGGCTGCGTAATAAGCTAAAGCAATTTTAAAGGCTAAAGGGAAATTTCTATCTTCCTGCGGGCTATTGGGTGAGAGGCTTAAAAACCTCTTGCCCATTTTTTTAGCAGGAGGAAAGACAAGTGACTTTTATGGACAGGGTTTACACGCTCCGAGGGGAAAGCTACGCCGATGGAGTGATGAAATATTTTATCAGCTTTAAGGACAGCACAGGAGCGTTTCAGAATTTGAATGTGTCGGATGAATTGTACTTTGCGTTTCGGCAGTTGGAACGGAAAAACCGCAACCTCCAACAGTCCGACCAACGCCACAAGGAATTCAACGAGGTCTACGAAGAAACACTGAACAGGCGGGCAAGATACATTCCCAAAAGCGTTGAAGAAATCATTATTGAAACAGAACGCTCGGAATTGCTGTATAAGGCGATTAACAGCCTGCCCGAAATTCAAAGGCGGCGTTTCCTGCTCTATTATGAGTATGACTATAACTATTACGAAATCGCCGCTATGGAGAACTGCACAGCACAGGCGGTACGACGGTCTGTCATTATCGCCAGAGAAAAGATAAAGGCACAAATGAAAAGCTATCTCTGTGCCTGATACTGAGAAAGGATTGAATTATGAGCGAACAGAACGAAATCATTGAAGATGTAACTATCCGAGAAGCCATCGACAGTATCTATGATATGCTTGCCGAATTGCCAAAGGAAAAACGACTTGCCTTTTTTGAACAAATCTCCAAGCCGAAAGAATTAGATTTTGCAAAGGAAATTGACGGAATTTACTATGTTGTTTGCTCCCATTTCGATAACGAAAAAAGCGAAGATATGGTAAACAAGGTACACAGGATAGTATTAAAAAATGAATAGCGGGAAAGATTATCGCTTTAAAGCGTTGAAGTAAGACGGCGAATATGATATACTATGACTACTACAAACATCATATCCGACTGTCGGAAAGGAGTTAATTTTGAACAGACAGTCAGATAAAATAACCGCTCTTTATTGCAGACTATCAAGAGATGATGAACTACAAGGTGAGAGCAACAGTATTACCAATCAAAAATCAATCGTAGAAAAATACGCAAAAGAAAACGGATTTAAGAACACCAAGTTTTTCGTGGACGATGGCTATTCGGGAGTTAGTTTCACAAGACCCGCATTTATGGAGCTGATGGAGCTTGCCGAAGCAGGAAAGGTTGAAACTATCATTGTCAAAGACCATTCAAGGCTCGGACGAAACCGTCTTGTTGTCGGTCAGTTATTGGAAGAAGATTTTGTCCGTCTGGGCATCCGCTATATCGCCATTATGGATAATATCAACACCAAAGACGGCTTAAGTGATTTTCTTCCTGTGCAGGACTGGTTTAATGAAATGCACGCTAAGAATACCTCAAAGAAGGTGCGTGCGGTATTCCAGAACAAGGGAATGTCGGGCAAGCCGTTGACAACAGTAATTCCATATGGCTACAAGAAAAATGAAGCTAATCCCAATGAATGGCTTGTTGATGAAGAAGCCGCCGAGGTTGTGCGAAAAATATTCCGCTTATGCGTTGAGGGGTATGGACCAACACAGATAGCAAACATTCTATTTTCAGAGGGTATTCCAACGCCGACGGAGCATTGGCAATCACAGGGCAGAAAGACATCTGCTTTACCTGCTATTCCGCATAAGTGGGCGACAAGAACGGTTGCAGATATTCTTGAAAGGCAGGAATATATCGGAGATACAGTCAATTTCCGTTCCACTACACGCTCATTTAAGGATAAAACGAAAATAGAGCGACCAAAGGAAGAATGGAAAGTCTTTGAGAATACTCACGAAGCCATTATTGACAGGGAAACTTGGGAGCTTGTGCAGACACTTCGGGCGAACAAACGCAGACCAAACCGCACAGGCGAGGTCAGTATGTTTTCGGGATTGCTTTACTGTGGGGATTGCGGTGAAAAGTTGTATTACAGCGTAACGAATAATTACAGCCGTGAACAGGCATATTTCTTCTGCTCCAACTACCGTAAGAACACAGCAAACTGCACCGCCCATTATATCCGAGAAAAGGTAGTCTATGCCTTAGTGGTTGAAAGTTTGCGGCGTGTTCTATTCTATGTACAAGCATTTGAAAAACAATTTGTGCAGGAACAGCTTGAGAAATCGAGTGAGGAGCAGAAAAGAGAGCTTGCAAAAAAGAAGCGTGAATTATCCAAATCTGAAAAGCGTATTGCAGAATTAGATGTATTATTTCAGCGGATTTATGAGGACAATGTATCTGGCAAGCTGACTGATGAGCGTTTTGCGATAATGTCGGCAAGCTATGAAGCAGAGCAGAAATCGCTCAAGGAAACAGTTGCTATGCTGCGTAATGAAATCGAAGCACAGGACGATAAAACATCAAATGTACTTGCGTTTGTGGAAAAAGTCAAGCGATACACGGAAATTAAGGAACTTACGCCTTCCATTGTCAATGAGTTTATCGACTACATTATGATTTCAAAAAAGCAGGTCATAGATGGCAAAACCGTATATCCCATTGACATTTACTACAATGGTGTTGGTATCATAACAGCCCCGTCTGCTGAAGAATATGAAGAGATGTTTCAAGAACGCTTAAAACAGAAGCGTACAAAGGAACAAAAAACGGCATAGCCACGAATGACTATACCGTAATTTGTCGGAGCCGCCCTCGTCCCTTCACTTCCTTATATGAAGGGGACGAATGGATCCATTTTTCAGGCCGGTCTTTCCCTTTTCTTCTGTTTTTCTTCTAAATGCGGCTGACTGCACTTTCAATCAGCGACTGATCGATATAGCGGAAATCCTTCTTCAATTTTT
Organism: [Clostridium] symbiosum ATCC 14940; assembly: GCF_000466485.1. GTDB lineage: Bacteria > Bacillota > Clostridia > Lachnospirales > Lachnospiraceae > Otoolea > Otoolea symbiosa. The sequence continues at coordinate 8,512 of NZ_KE993017.1, forward strand.
CATCCCACTCGGGCAGCGGTTTTTCCATAAGAAACTTGCGGCAGGTCATAATGCTGTTCTCCATCACTGTAATAAATTCCTGAAATTCCTCCGGATCCACCTTTCCGTCGGATATCATCACCGTCTTGTATGGATTTTGGTTCGGTTTGATGCTGCCTGCCATCGGATGTGTCTCCAGGCGGCTCCCTCCGTGAATCGCGTCCCTCGCCTTTATCAAAACATCCAGACAGCCCGCATCCTCCAGATATTCCACGTTCAGTTCCTTCCCGTATGCGCCGTAGCGCTCTTTTACCAATTCATTGTTTGTAATAAGCGTATACAATTTATTCAATGTCCTCCCCTCTTTCCCTATCAGCGTATCCGCCGGCAACTATCCTCTATCGTATCAGAATTCATTCTATTCTTCCACCGGAATTTTATATTTCTGCGGATCATCCGTAACAGTTCCGCCATGATGTATTCCGCGAGGTGTTTTCGCTTCTTTTTGCGAAAATCCCGAGTTATGCGGCGCGAAACGGCTTTTTTGCCGTTTCTGTGCATCATTTGTTGCTGTTTGGCCGAAGGCTGAACTGTAACGATCATCCTCCCCGCTTTCCTCCCTCCGCCTTGCCATCCCACATCCCCTGTGATATACTATGAGCACTTAGCGAGGTGTTTTCGAGCTTAGTGCGAGTCACATCGATACACTTAACGAGGTTCTTCACGAGTTTAGTGTATCGATGTACTATGAGCACTTAATGAGGTGTTTTCTAACAGAACAAAGGAGGTATACGCATGGCAGATATATTATTGACATCTATGACAGCGCACCGCGGCTGAGCGGCCAAAATAGGCCCTGATGCCCTGGCACAAGTTTTGTGCCATTTACCCAAATTTAATGATCCGAATCTGCTGGTAGGCTTTCAAACCAGCGACGACGCGGCCGTCTACCGGATAAGCGATGAACTGGCCTTAATCCAGACTGTCGATATATTCCCGCCGATAGTAGATGATCCTTATTCTTACGGCAAAACGGCCGCCGCCAATGCACTCAGCGACGTGTACGCCATGGGCGGAAGACCCAAGCTCGCCATGAACGTATTCTGTTTCCCGGAGACGCTTCCCAAGTCTGCGGTACAGGCTATATTGCAGGGCGGTTATGAAAAAGTACAGGAAGCGGATGCCATCATCTGCGGCGGACACACGATCCAGGATCCTGTTCCGAAATACGGTCTGAGCGTAACCGGCTTCGTTCATCCGGATCGCATACTGCGCAATAACACCATTCAGCAGGGAGATGTTCTGATTCTCACCAAAGCGCTGGGAACCGGAATCCTCACAACTGCATGGAAAGGCAGCCTTTTAACCGTCCCACAGCAGAGGGAGCTTCTCTCTTCCATGGAAATGCTGAACCGGTATGCTGCACAAACCATGGAGCATTTCTCCGATATCCACGCCTGCACGGATGTAACGGGTTTCGGCCTGTTAGGACATGCATATGAGATGGCGGCCGGCAGTAATCTGAGTATTGCAATTGATTCCATGGCCCTCCCCGCCCTGGACGGAGCTGTCGATGCAGCCGCCATGGGACTGGTACCGGCAGGAGCTTACAAAAACAGGGAGTATTTAGATAAGCTGGTCAATATAGGCCCTTCTGTTCCTGATTCATTATCGGATTTAATGTTCGATCCCCAGACCTCGGGAGGTCTGTTGATCTCTGTTCCCGAAAAAACCGGTATCGAACTTGTAAAACGGCTGAACGAAAAGTGTCCGGCCGCAAGAATAATCGGACAGGTGGAGACATTGGATAAGTATCCGCTGACTGTCTTATAAATCAAATTCAAGCCGTAAGGCAGGCCGCCGTGAAGTTGCAGAAGCAATATAACGGCGGCCTGTTTTACATTTTGCTTAATCGGACAATACTAAAAAGACAAAATAACCGCAAGTAAAATCAAGCGGCACACTCTCCGGATCCTTATAATGATTACAGGGTGGTTGAAAGAGGAGAAGAAACACATGTACGAATGGCAGAAACAAATACAGGTAATTGTTGATGAAATTGACAACTGCATTAAACACTATAATGATGAAGCGCTGACCCTGCGTTTCCTTTCCCAAAGGCTGGGCTATTCCGAATATTACACAACAAGGAAATTCAAAGAAATATCGGGCATGCAGTTCCGCGACTATCTGCGTCACAGGAAATTGGCCTTTGCGTTAAAAGAAGTCCGGGACAGCAGGAAAAGTCTGCTGGATATCGCCTTTGATTACGGTTTTTCATCACATGAAGCATTTACGCGGGCATTCAAGGGAACCTATGGCATCACTCCGAGCAAGTACCGCAAAAAACCGACGCCGGTCGTTCTTCGTACAAAAATAAACTCCTTCGACCGCTACTTTTTAGGATTTGGAGAGATTGGCATGATAAAATCCACGGACGATGTTAAAATTTATTTTGTAACCATTCCCGCACACAAATTTCTGCACATTAAAAACTATGAAAGCAACGGATATTGGGATTTCTGGCAAAAGCAGAGTCTCATTCCGGGGCAGGACTGTGAAACCATTTGCGGCTTACTCGACAGTATTAAAGGCAAGCTGGACGACGACGGCGGAAGTGAATCCAACAGCAGCAGCGGCCAGCTTATGGCCTATATCAACGATCCGGAAGGCAGGCTCTGCGATTGGGGCTTTCCTCGCACCGAGTGTTATGGCGTACGCCTTCCCATGGATTATCAAGGTGAAATTCCGCCTCAAATGCTCATGGCCGATATCCCGGAAGCTGAGTATATGGTTTTTGAACACGGGCCCTTTGATTATGAGCAGGAAAACCGCAGCGTAGAAGATCTCGTTGAAAAAGCCATGGCTGATTTCGATTTCACCGGCACCGGATACTGTTACGACACCACTCCGGGCAGAATCATTTATTTCTATCATGATCCGGAGCGGTTTTGGAAATATATCCGGCCGGTCAGAAAGGTATAACGATAACCTGCACGCTCCGCGCACAGGTTACCGCCATCAATCGGCAAAAAGAGGATTTCATGCAATAACCTGCAAGAAATCCTCTTTTATCATTCATCTGTTTTCCATCTGTCTTCCGTTTTACATCTTGCGGCAGTTCCCGTTAATCTTCCCAGTAATCAGGCTCAATCGGCTCGCGTGCCAGTGACTTCCCATCATCACTCTGCTCGTCCACCTGAATAATCTGTCCGGAGGAATTCGTCTTATACTTGGTTCCGCTGGAATCTTTAACGGTAGTGGATTTTACAATTTTACCCGAGGTACTGACGAGATAAACCTTATTGTCGATCTTGATGGCCTCATACTTGGTTCCGCTTTCCGCCTTCTGAAGCTTGCCCATATAGAACAGGTAATTATCTTTGACACCGGTATAACCGCGCCCTGCTTTGGTTCCTGATTCGGTGAAATAGAAATCGCTCTTGGTACCGTCTCCCTCTTCCACCGTGCCCTTCCCTTTCACAACAGAGCTTGTTGCCTTGTTGCCAAAGTAATAGCAGGCATATTCATCGGTATTTCCGATTCTAAGTCGTCTCAGTCCGTAAACCGGATTCCCCTTCTCGTTAAACAGATATGTAATCCCGTTGATTCTTACTAAATCGCTGGTCGATGCCTCTTCTGCCGGCGGCCCTACCTTAGGAATACCGCTGCTGGAGAAATAGTACCACTCCACTTCATTCCCCAAATCCATATCCAGATCATTGTCTTCCGGCGGAGTTGACGAGTACCACCCTGTCTGCACTTTGCCGTTCTCCTGGAAAAAGCGGTAATTTTCAAAGCTTCCATCGGCCTTATCCCCCATATTCACCCAGCCGGTCTGCATTGCTCCCGTCTCGCTGAAACAGTAATAAACGCCGTCTATCTTATATAGTTTATAATCTCCGCTGCTGATATTCGGCACATACTTCTTGCCGGAGCTTTGGAAATAATACCAGTGCTTGTCCTCATCATCCTCAAAAGGCACTGTCTTATCATCAAAGGAATCTTTATCTTCCGGATCCTGTAAATACTGCCAGCCCGTACGCATTGCCCCGTCGGAACCTGTATAATACGTATCGTCGTCCACCCAGCCCGTCTGCATTACACCGTCACTGTCAAAATAATAGTACTTATTATCAATCTTTGACCAGCCGTCCGTTATTATCTTGCCGCTGTTACTGAAGTAATACCAGACCATCGTATTCTCTTCATCCCAGCCCGGATTCTTCTTCTGCAGCTTCAGCCACTTATTTGTGACCATAATGCCGTTATTATCCACGTAATATTCATCATCAGCCCAGGAATTTACTGCCATAACCCCCTGAGAGTTCAGGTAACGCCAGAGACCGTCGGCTCCCTTCTTCCATTCATTCGTTACCTTATAATTATTAGAATCATAATAGACCCAGTCTGTCCCTGACTGCTGCCATCCTGCCGCATATGCGGTCAGCGTCGCCGTCCCCAGCGCCAGCATCATGGAGAGGGTAAAAACAGTGATTCCTCTCTTCCTCATATAAATTCCTCCCGTTGTATACAATACTCTACCATACATTCTATCAGGGGAAGGAAAAATGTTCAAGAAGAATTATCTTTCAATTTGATTACGATTTAAATAATGCAAATAAAACGTGATGTACAACCGGTGTTTTACACTTCCTCATCCAACAGTTCAATTGTTTTGTATAGAACATCCACACCATTTTCCAGTTCTTTTTCTTCCGTCCACTCTTCTTTACAATGACTTAACCCATCCTTGCTGGGAACGAAAATCATCCCGACAGGCAGGCAATGGGCCATTGGATTCGCATCATGTCCGGCTCCGCTCGGCATGATAATGTGTTTCATCTCCAGTTCGGCAGCCGCCCGGCCAATCACCTTCATTAAATGCTCATCGCATTTAACGGACCCTTTATCTATCTGCTTTGTGATCTCAAACTCTACCGTATCAATTTTTGCGGCAATGTTACGAATCTCATCTATCAGCCTATCCGTCATGTCCTTGTCCATATGACGCATTTCAAATATGCATTCAACCCGGCCCGGAATAACATTTTCAGAGCCTGGCCAGCACCGGATCGTACCTACAGTCAGTACAAGGGCATTATCATTCTCCCGACATTTTGCATCGGCCTGAACGATCAGCTTTGCCATAGCCGTCAGGGCATCACGCCGCTTTTGCATCATGGTTGTTCCTGCATGGTTGCTGTGTCCGACGGCTATCACTTTATATCGCACTATCCCCACAATTCCGCTCACAACACCAATTTCCATTTCATCGTTAAACAGACGATCTCCCTGCTCAATATGAAGCTCCAAATAACATTTAGCATCCGAAAAATTGCGTTTGCAGTTTAGAATATCCTGCACCGTATGACCATATGTTTTCAGAGCCTCACTAAGCCCTGGCTGCCCCGGTTCTACCAATCCTGCAACAGCTCGGCTGCCAAATGTACCTCCAAGAGGATTGGACTCTTCACCGTTAAAGCCATACAGCTCCAACGAATGATTTAATGTTTTTCCTTCCTCTTTCATGCGGCGTATCACCTCGAGTCCTCCGGCAACGCCATATGCTCCGTCAAACAGTCCGCCGGAAGGAACCGTATCCAAATGTGAGCCCATAATAATACTGCCCCGTTTTTTATCTTTCCCCGGCAATACGCCCAGGATGTTGCCTGCCGCATCACGGCTCACTTCCATTCCCAACTCCTCCATCTGGCGCTCCACAATATCCAGGCCGTCAAAATAGGCCGGACTGTAACAGCCGCGGGAATAAGAGCCGTCGCTGTTTCTGCCTGCCCTGCCGATTTCCGACAAGATATCTCCTATATGATTCATGAATGTCATCCTTTCCACATTGTTTCATTTCAAAAGTAACTGTTCCCTCCACAGGCATTTCTTTTATCCCATGGCTGAACAGTTACTTTGAGATTGATACCGGTATTTATGCCTTTAAAACAGGTTTGATAAATTTTCCCCAGCCTGCCGCACTTTCATCCACATCACCATTTTCCATCACCACCCGGCCGCGTACAACCGTATAGTCAATGGAGCAGCCGAGTTTCCATCCCTCATAAACTTTTGAGATATCTTTAGCCTGAGAATAGCTGTCCCGGGCGTGGCAAATTACCTCCCGCTTCATGTCCACCACGACCAAATCTCCATCTGCACCGGCAGAAATCGTTCCTTTTTGCGGAAAGATATTGAAGCATTTGGCAGGATTGACACAGCAAAGCTCAACTACCTTCTCCAGACTGAGACGCCCTTTTTTGGCCTCTGTCAGCATCAGCGGAAGGCGCAGATCAATGCCTGGAAAACCGGCCGGAGCTACAAAAATATCATCGTTGCCTTTTTCCTTCTCCGAAACGAGAAACGGACTGTGATCGCTGCCGATAAAATCCACCGTACCGTCCAGCACATATTTCCACAGCCCTTCCACCTCCTCTTTCTTCCTGAGGGCAGGGTTGCATTTTGCATACGGGCCATATTTTTCGACATAGCTTTCATCCAGAAGCAGATAGTGCGGACAGGTTTCCACATAAACCTTCTGCCCTTCCTCCTTTGCCTGTTTCGCCAGTTCCATAGCTCCGCATGTTGAAACATGAACCAGTTCTATCGGGCATCCCGTCTCTTTTCCAAATCGGAGCATTTTCGCAATTGCCTCGATTTCAGTAATAGGAGGGCGTGAATCACAATGTGCCAGATAATCGGTTCGCCCCTCTTCTCTAAGCCGTTTGATATTTCCCGTGACCAGTTCATTATCTTCCGCATGGGCAGCCAACGTGAGGCCTGTCTTTTTCACTTCTTCCAGAGCACGCATAAGCTGGGCATTATTCGCGCTTGTCAGGCCTTTAAACTCAGCATCCCGTTCTTCCGGCGCTTCGTGGAGGAAGGTTTTATAAGCTACCACTCCCTCATGCGACAATGGCTCTATCTCTTCAGGAAATTCGCCGCCGGCCGCTCCGAAAAAGCAGAAGTCGACACAGCTCCCTTTTTTGCAGAGATTCACGCGGTTGTGAAGAATTTCAGGATTGTATTGAGGTGGAATGGAAATAGGGTGCTCAAAAAAAGTGGTACATCCGCCAGCCGCAGCGGCTCTCGTCCCTACCTGGAATGTCTCCCGCTCCGCATGGCCCGGATCACGGTAATGAACATGCGTGTCAATGCCGCCGGGAAGCACGTGCCTGCCATCCGCATCTATCGTTTTCAGGCTTTCCGGAAGACAGCCAGGCTCTGTAACCATAGCAATTTTACCGTTGCTGATTCCAACATCGGCTTTACGAAAACCGCCTTCTGTGAAAACCAATCCGTTTATAACTGCAAGCTCTAATTTCATTGTATCTCTTCCCCTTTCATTCATCACAAATTTTCCTTTTTACACCTGTTATACTGAACGAGGCCGGAAGCCAGTATTAATGCACAGGCCACCCCGTCCAGCACCGGGATTCCCAGTTCGCGCTCAATATAGCCATCCGCATTCGCATAATTGGCACATCCCAGCACGATCACATCAACACCAAATTCTTCCTTCGCTTCCCTGGCTGCAATCAGCAGATCTTCCCTGCTTCCGCTTTTCGTAACCTTAATTGTCCTCAGCAGATCGTCACAGCGGTACTTATGGGCCAGGGCAATTTTTTTGGATATGGAATTTGGGGAAGGGGAGATGACTGCATAGCCGTTACCCATGGCCGCCCCTATCCTTAATGAGGCTTCCGCAATCCCAACTACCGGTTTTCCCGCTATTTCCCGAACCAGTTCCAGATTCGGGTCAGAGTGACAGGCTACTATATAAGCATCGTAAATATCTGTTGTCGTACGGATCAGCTGAATCATTTCCTCCGCAGAACCGGCCTGTTCTTCGTAAGAACATACCAGTTTTGGAGCCCTTGTCACATGAACAACGTCCACTTCCACTCCGTCAAGCGACAGATTCTTTGCCTTTTCCTCAATAATAGCGTCTGTGTTTTCATCACTATTCGGATTGATGATAAGAATTTTCATTGTATCTCTCCCGTTCCGATATAAAGTATCCTGCTATTTTGTGTATGCCTCCCAAACCTCCGGTGAAACCTTTGCCTCTACACTCGCCCATTCCGGAGCAACGGCCTCTTTGAACACTGCTCTCTGTTCATCGGTAAGCTCCGTGATCGTACAGCCATATTCCTCTATTTCCTTTGTCCAGGCCGCTTCGTTATCAAGGGCGTAGCTGGTAGCTGCCTCACAGGCGGCGGCTATACCGTCATCCAACAGCTTTTTATTTTCATCAGACAAGCTGTCATAGAAGCTTTGGCTCACCAGCCACTGCTGTGTCTGCTGTAAGTGGTTCGTCTTGGTGATATCGGACTGCTGTTCATAAAACTTCTGGGAATAAATAAGCTCAATCGGATTCTCCTGGGCGTCTATTGTCTTCTGCTGTAAAGCGGTGTACAGTTCACTGAAAGAAAACGGCGTGGGAGTTGCCCCCATACACTGCCATCCCTCAATATGCAGATCATTTTGCATGACCCTGAATGTCAAGCCTTTCAGAGCGTCCGGACTTGTGAGCGGCTTATTGGCAGTCGCCACGCGGAAGCCGTGAACGCTATAACCGCCCAGATAGAAGCCTGCTGCGGAATATTTCTCCCGCATAACGTTCAGGAAATTTTCATCCTCCATATACTTTTTCTTTACATCCTCTATGTTATTAAAGTTATAAAATAAATCGTAGATAACACCGTCATTCACATAATTTACAATAATAGAATTTGCAAGGCACATCTCCAGGTTTCCGCTCTGCACCATCTGGCACAGTTCATCATCATTGCCCATTGAATTATTTGGATATATATTAACAGTAAATGCACCATTGGAATTCTTCTCCATGTAGTCCTTTAATGCCAGGCACCCTACCTGCTGAGCTGTACTTTCCGCTCCTCCGTGGCCTATATTAATGGTAATAGTTTCTCCTGAAGCGGAAGCGCTCTCCTGTCCTCCGGCCTTCTGTCCGGAATCACCAGTAGAGGCTGAGCTGCCGCAAGCAGCTAAATTAAAAGAAAGTGCCAGGGTCAAGACAGCTATAAAATATTTTTTCATCATTTTCCTCCTTGATCGCAGGGGCAGTAGCTCATTCCCCTCTTCTGAACGGTAATTATCAGGAATCCGTGGGAGTTATCCCCCTTTTTGTGTAAATATTCCAGAACTTATTGCTTATCCCAATAAATTCGGTAAAAACATCGTAATCTGCGGTATATAGGTAATCATCATCAATGCCAGTAAAAACATGGCAATAAAAGGCAATGCGTGCTTGGCAATCCGCGTGATTGGAATCTGTGTCAGTGAATTGGCTACAAACAGGTTTGTACCAATAGGCGGCGTCACAAATCCGATTGCCAGGTTAACCGTCATAAGGACACCGAAATGAATCGGATCTACGCCGTATTGCTGTACAATCGGCAGCATGATTGGTGACAAAATCAGAATACAGGGAACCGTATCCATGACCATGCCTGCAAAAAGTAAAAATATATTGATAACCAGCAGTACAACAATTTTACTCTGCACATGTCCAACCACATAAGCTGCCAGGGTCTGCGGAAGATTCAGAATCGTAAGCACACGTCCAAATACAATGCAGACGGACAGGATGAGCATAACTGGAGTCGCGGTACGGGCCGTGTCGATCAGACAGGTTGACAATGTTTTCAAGTTGATGGCCCTGTATACAAAAACACCTACCAACAGTGCGTAAACGACGGAAACGCAGGCTGCTTCAGTGGGGCTGACAATCCCGCCATATATTCCTCCCAAAATAATAACTGGAGCCAGTAGCGCGAAAAAACTTTCTTTAAAAATATTGATAAAACCTTTTTTCCGAAGTGTTTTTGTGTTCTGCGCAATTTGAAGACAGCTGTTGTCGCGGCGTGAAAAATAGTAGATAATGTAAGCAATCAGGCACAGGGCAATTAAAATTCCCGGAGCAAAGCCTGCAATAAATAAATCGCCTATTGAAGCGCCTGTTGCAAGTCCATAGGTAATGAAAGGTATGCTGGGAGGGATAATAACCCCCAGACCTCCCGACACAGCAATCATGGCGGTAACAAAATCTCTCTCATACCCCAGCCTTGTTAACAGCGGAATGCACATTGTTCCAATGGCTGCCACTGTCGCAGGACCGGAACCGCAGATCGCTCCATAAAACAGACAGGTGATAACCACGGCAATCGGGAGTCCCGCTGCTATATTCCCAAAAAAATAAGAGAAAAAATCGAACAGACGGTTCGACATACCGCTTTCAGCCATAATACTCGATGAAAGCATAAAAAGAGGTATTGCCAGCAGTACGTAGGAATCCATGCCATTTACCATGGTCTTGAAAAAATATTCCGCATCACAGGTAAATGCCGGATTCATCAGATGAACCGACAGGGTGGCCCAGCCCACGCTGAATGCAATGGGAATTCCCAACGCCAAAAACAGTGCGAAGATAATAAACATAATGCCAATCATACTTCTTTCCCTCCTTCTGTTTTCGCTCTGTTTTTCGCTGCCGGAAACCGAAAGCGGCAATAAAATTTCTGAATGATTCGGATCACGCTGATACACAGCCCCATAAACAGGGCGCCATACACAAATATCATAGGAAGATGCAGCCCTGCGGAAGTTTGATTTCTCTCTGCTATCTGCCGCATAGAGTTAAATGCGGCAGGGAGCAGATAAAGGATAAATAATGCTCCTGCCAGATCCTGTATAAGACTGAATACCGGAATCACCTTCGGACAGAGAACCTCAATAATATTTACCCGTATATGCGTATTATTCCGAATCCCATAGCTGATTCCAATAAAAACAAACCAGATGAACATATACCTTGTCGCTTCTTCCGACCATGTGAGCGGAGCCCGCATTACATAGCGAAAAAACACATGCAGTGTCATCAGAACAACAACTCCGCACAGAAAAATTGCCATCAACATCTCCTCAAAATGCTGATCCAGCCATCGCAGCGTTGTTTTCATATCCTATTCCCCCTCTCCTGCCGGACATATCATACAAAACAAAAACCGCTGCCTCCAAGAACCCGATCCAAACTGCCGCATGCAGAAAGCGGTACGTATTTTCCGGACACGCCTCCTTCCGAAAAGCTGGAAACGCGAATCTCAAAATCAATCCCATCCCCGACGAGATGAATCACATGGGTATTTGTGTCAACCGTCGGATCTGCTGTAATCTTAGAACGGGTACGGTCAAAGCCGATCCCGGCAAGAGCGACCGCAGCATGGACATTCACATTTCTCGGAAACAGTTCCGTAGCTTTCCTTGTTGTTCCCTCATAGAGAACCGTGAGTTCCGTATCATCGCGTCCCAGGCTTTTGGGATTTTTAATTGTTTCAACACTTACTTCCCGCAGAGCGTCACGGCCGTCAAAGATTCCGTCCAGACCAAGGATCGCCCCATGCGGCAAAAATACATTGGTGCCAAATTTATCACAAAGTTCCTTTGCCCTCTCTTTCAGGCTGTCGTCGCGAAAAGCAGTCATGGAAAACGGCATGATACTGCAGCACGGCAGAATATCTTCGAGATGCTCGGTAAGAACCTTTGCTTCAGCACATTCAACCACCAGATCGAGCCCCTGGAAGATATTCGCCGGTATCTCATCCACCACTTTAACGCCGCAGACTTCTGTTTCTTTTATAAACGGATCATATACAAACTCTATCTCACCGTTCTTTTTCTCCCTTACATGTTCAATCATCGCTCTGCCGATTTTCCCGCCGCCTAAAAATGCGATTTTCATCATATCTGTTTCCTCCTTTATTTCTGTTTACGGTACCGTTCCATAATCTGAAGCAGCCGTTCTATTCCGGCAACCGCCTTGTCTTTATCCTGGGAAAAATTAATACGGAACTGCCAGATACATTTCGGATCGAATTCCGTGCCGGGAGTCACTGTCACATCAGCCATCTCTCGGACAATCCTGATAAAATGATGAAGTGATATATCTAATTCAGGAATCCTGATAAATAAATAGCTTCCGCCTTCTGCCGGTCTTGCATAAACCCCCGGTACGCCCGCCAATTTTTCCATTATTGCATCATGTATTTCCTTATGCTTTGCTGTCCTGGCCGTCATCCAACCTTCCGGCTCATTAAACCAGGTGGTAAATACAGCCTGATTATATCCGCTGCACCTCAGGGACATAATAGCCTGGAGCTTTTCCATACGTTCAATCATTTCGGCATTTCCAAACGCCGCCCCCAGCCGGTATCCGCTCAGCGATTCCGTCTTCGACGGCCCCATAATGGTAACCAAATTCTCCGGTATTTCTTTCTGAGCGCAAAGGTGTGTATAGGTTATTCCCGGATAAATCTGACGCGAATAAAGCTCATCCACTATCAACGTGACATTATACTTTTTTGCCAGCGAAGCTATTTCGCAGATTTCTTCATAAGAATAAATGCACCCCACCGGATTATTAGGATTAGAGAAGATAAACAGCTTTACTCCGTCAATAAATGCCTTTTCCAGTATCTCTAAATCAATTCCTGCTCTGTCGGTCCTGTTTTCATAATGCATCGGGACGGGAACGAGTACACCATGGAAGAATTCCACCATCTTACGGTTTGCAAAATAATCCGGCTCCACAATAGCCACCTTGTCGCCCGGCAGAATATTGCTGCCTGCCGCAAGAAATAAAGCCCCCTGTGTTCCAGGTGTCAAAATCAGATTCTCGTCCGGGTTAATCTGAACCCCTGTAAAGGCTGATAGGCGGGATGCAACATGTTCCAATATGCTTTTTTTTCCACGGTAAGGCGTATAGGCCTGGGAACCACCCTGGGCAAACCCCTTTGCAAATATTTCAAGACTGCCCGGAACCGGCTCATGCGCGTCGACATCTCCATGTGAGAAATCCACCGCTGCTCCCGGAAGCTTCTCCCCACGTATTTCCAATGCTGCTGATTTCTGTAAACTCTCCTGCCCTGGAGCATTATCAATTCCAAGTTTTGAAAACTTTTCCGCTATTGTCATAATTCATTTCCTCCTGTTTATCACCCCCACTGTGTCACGGCCGTTTGAGCAGGGTTTTTCACTCTTTTGGTATCACTTTGTACCTTAATCCGATCATAGCATTGGGGCGATATATTGTCCAATAGACAGGGGGATATACTTTCATGTCAGAAATGGAATAGACTCATCCCGGCATCGGTGTATTTTTTAGATGTTCAATAAACAGCTTCTGTAATGCAGTACACTCCTCATCTCTGTAATAAACGCTCAGGTTGCGGGTTGTATCCGGATGGTTAATTTTATAGAATACCAATTCCTCCGACGGGCCTATGTAATAGGGAATACTGGCTCGGATAAAGGTAATTCCCGAACCGGCCCCGGCAAGATAGCAGGCGCTGAGGAGCTGATCCATTTCCATGACGATATTCGGTTCAAAACCTGCGTCCCGGCAGATTTTAAGCCCCCTGCGGTGCATATCGTTGCCTCTTTTCAGAAACAGGAAATTCTCTTTTGCAAACCATTCCATCTGTACCCCCGGGATTTCCGGCATCAGAAAACGGCCGCTGCATATGTCTTCATATCCAATGGCATAGGATAGGAGCTCCCGGTTAATCGCCAGGCTGCTGGGAACCGCTAAGATGATATTCTCTTTTTGGAGTACAAAGGATTTAAAGTTAGAAGGCATGGTTGGCTCTACGGAAAATCCCAGATCCACCATTCCGGCCTTGAGAAATTTGCATAAATCACTGTCATTGCTTTCTATCATCTTGATTGCAATACCAGGATATTCCATTTTAAAAGCATTGATCAGGGGAGGAAGCACATATGTGCAGAAAAAAGATGGCGCTCCGATATTCAGATCGCATTTTCTGTGGCGGCGCAGTTCATCGCAATACCCCTCTATCTCCAGATGAATCTCCTGCATCTTCCTGAAGTAGTCGACAAATACTTCCCCTTCGGGCGTCACCTTCAGAGGAACCGAACTCCGGTCAAAGATTTGTGCGCCAAGATTCCCCTCTACCCGTTTTACAATTTTGCTGAGCGCCGGCTGCGAAATATAATACTTTTCCGCTGCCCGGGAAAAGCTTCGCTCTTCACATACGCCCAGGATATACAGCATATCCCTTACTTCGACTGGTTCCATTCTTTTTCCTCCGATTGTATTATTTGACAGGGTGATTTATCACCCTTATCTTTTCTATTGTATCAGAAAGAATTGCAACAGTTCAATACTATCTTGCAATAGTTCAGACAGTAGACTGGGGAGCTTCTTTTGGTGATTTAGTTAAGCAGGTGAGGACGCCGCCGGTAC
>NZ_KE993018.1:0-627 GCF_000466485.1 [Clostridium] symbiosum ATCC 14940
ACACACGCCAAAAGGAGAACGACATGACAGAACTAAATGGCATTGAATATTTGCGGAGAAAATTGGACATGAAAAAATCAAGGGTGCAGCTCCGGTACAAATATTATGAAATGAAAAATAGCTTTGTTGATATGGGAATATCGACTCCGCCAAACTTGAAGAACTGGAAATCCGTTCTCGGCTGGTGCGGGAAAGCGGTAGATTCCCTATCAGATAGGCTTATATTTCGTGAATTTATGGACGACAATTTTGACCTAAACGAAATATTTCAGATGAATAATCCGGACACACTGTTTGATAGTGCGGTACTATCTGCATTGGTGTCATCCTGCTGTTTTATCTACATCAGTGCCGACAAGGACGGATTCCCACGGTTACAGGTCATCGACGGAGGAAGCGCAACGGGAATTATAGACCCGATTACCGGTCTTTTGACCGAGGGGTACGCAGTACTGGAAGTAGATAAGGACAAAAAACCAACATTGGAAGCATATTTCGTACCGGGTAGAACGGATTATTACCGGGCCGGGAAGAAAGAGGCTGAAAGTATACTGAATAGTGCGCCTTATCCGTTGCTGGTCCCAATTATTTATCGGCCGGATGCGGTCAGGCCGTTCGGACATTCAC
>NZ_KE993018.1:727-1428 GCF_000466485.1 [Clostridium] symbiosum ATCC 14940
GGCCGTTCGGACATTCACGGATAAGCCGGGCCTGCATGGAGATTATGGGGAGTGCGCTTCGGACAATTAAGCGCTCAGAGATTGCGGCAGAATTTTACTCCTTTCCGCAAAAATATGTGGTGGGATTGTCAAACGAGGCGGAACAGATGGAAAAATGGCGGGCCACCATGTCAGCCATGCTTCAGTTTACGAAAGATGAAGACGGGGACAGTCCGAAATTGGGGCAGTTTACCCAGCAGAGCATGTCGCCGCATACAGAACAGCTCCGGATGTTTGCTTCGCTGTTTTCGGGGGAAACAGGTTTAACGTTAGACGATTTGGGTTTTGTAACAGATAACCCCAGCAGCGCAGAAGCTATTAAGGCCAGCCATGAAAACCTAAGATTGGCAGCCAGGAAAGCACAGCGTACCTTTGGCAGCGGATTTTTAAACGTCGGATATTTAGCCGCATGCATCCGGGATGATTATCCATACCAGCGGAAACAGTTATATCTTACCCGCGCTGCCTGGGAACCGGTATTTGAACCAGATGCAGCGATGCTAACCAGCATTGGTGATGGTGTGACTAAAATCAACCAGGCTGTCCCAGGTTATTTCGGCCCTGATAACCTGCGGAGCCTGACAGGGATTGATTATTTAGGGGAGGTGAAGTAGTGGAAGACATAACACCGGAGCTGCTTTCAAAAATCGAAAAAGCTTTTA
>NZ_KE993019.1 GCF_000466485.1 [Clostridium] symbiosum ATCC 14940
TACTGCATTTTCATCGGCCATAAAGTCTGTTACCATACCCTCATCATCCTCCTGGCACTGGGCAGGCCCGGTCATCAGATTGACCAGTTTTTTCTCCCCAATCCGCAGCACGGCCACCGTCGTGTCATCCCCGGGCCGGTACTGGTAGAGATCGTCGCATGCCTGGCTGATCGCGGCGGCCAGATGCATGGCCGATATTGTCTTTTTATACTCTCTCTGCGCGTATTTTGCCACACTGTCCCAGTTCCACCCGAAATTGAGCAGCTCTCCGACTCCCGCATTGATGGCGCCATCGCTAATCAGGACAAAAGCATCCCCCAGCTTCACCTTAAAATGGTACTCATTGATGCGCCTGTTGTCGATCATGCGGAACTGTTCCGGTATCTTCATAATTTCGCCGTCCCGGATAAAAATACAGCCCGGATTGTCAAACTCCACCAGATAGGCGGTCCCGTCATCATAGACCTGAAGGATGCTGAAGGTCGCGTACGCCATCTGCCTGACGCGGCAGACAGGGAGGGTTTCCGCAATCGTCTCAACGCATTCCTCCAGAGGAATGCCCCTTAAAAACATTGTTCCCAGGATTTTGGAAGTCATCGTCGCCAGGATATTGGCTTTCACGCCGCTTCCCATCCCGTCGGCCAGAATCAGAATGTGGGAATTATCCGTGTGCAGAATCTCCACCTTGTCACCGCACAGCTCTTCTTCATTCTTATTCAGGCTCTTATATGCCATATCGGCTTTAATTTCCATCTTCTATCTCCTGCCTTCAGCTTCGGAACCCGGTTCCGCAGAAGCAGTCCCGCGCCTTCTCTTTCCACTTCCCGTCCCCTGCTCTTTTTCGCCTTCTTCCAGAAGCGAATCGCAAAGGTCCAGCAGTGTGATCTTCGTCTCGGCCGCCGTCTCTCCTAGAAGTCCCGCAATCTCCTGGGCGACCGTCATCTGTTTGCGGATTACCTCATGGGCCAGCTCCACTGTGTTCAGCTTCTTTTCGTAATACTTCCTGGCCTGGCTTTCCTGTTCCGTGATATCGATAATTGTCGCCAGAACTACATCCTTCTTTTCCACATATACAATATTTATCAGAGCCGACAGGTTATACTCCGGATAAGATACCTTTTTTCCCCTGATACTCTGATGCGTCGCATAGACCCACTGGAAATCTTCTGTATCGATAAACTCAAACAGGTACATCTGGATCGCTTCGGCCCTGGACTTGCCAAAATATTTTTCACCGACTGCGGAGTACTCTAAAATCTTCATATCCCCGTCCACAATCATCACAAGATTCGGCGAAGTATCCATCACAAGATTTGCCAGAGACTCCGCTCTGTCATGCATATAGGGAATACACATGTTAATCTCCGCCTTTTTCTGGAAGACTGCCACCGCTTTTTCCCGGCAGGTGGAATAACCGCAGGCTCCACAGTTAAGCTCCTCCTCCGGCGTCCTTTTTCCCGTCTTTGCCAGTATCTCCCGGATTTGCTCCTCCGTAGGCATTAAATCATTCGTTGAGTGATCGGAGTATTGCTTGCCAAGCCCCACTCCCTCGCTCATTTTCTGAAGCTTTACCCTGTCGGCAGGCTCCCTTGAAACCTTTTCCTCCATATCGATCTTTACCCGGAATCTGGATACGGTTCTGTCGAGCGGAGCCGAACCGTTGATACAGGCGCCTGTACACATGTTCATTTCTATAAAGCTGCCGCTTATCTCACCGGCCATCAGGCTGTCGCAGAATTCAATACAATTTTTCGTTCCGTGGATATGAAGCTTCCTGTATCCGTCCTTCTGTTCCTTTGTGGATAAAACGGAGTGAATGATGCCTCCGGTGACGGGATATAACTGGTTCACCTGCGGCTCCAGGCGCTCAAACGGAACATCTCCGCAGTCTTCTATCGAGATCCGCTCGGACTCCATCCACTTCCTGATATCATTAAAATTCAGCACCGCATCGATGCTGTCAAAGTTCCTGGGATCCGTGGACTCTTTCTTCTTGGCAATACAGGGACCTACAAATACGACCTTCACATCTTCCCCGTATTCCTTCTTGAGCATCCTCCCATGAGCCACCATAGGGGATACGACCGGCGCCATGTATGGGACCAGCCGGGGATAGTATATTTCAATCAAGTCATTGACGCTCGGGCAGCAGGTTGTGATAATATTCTCCATCTTCCCGTCTTCTAAAAGCTTTGCATATTCCGCCGTAACGGCCGCCGCTCCCTCAGCCGTCTCCCTGACATCGAAGAATCCCAGCTTTCTGAACGCCTCATGGATCTGGCCAATGGTCCCCTCCTGCAAAAAGCCCATATAAGCCGGGGCCAGTGACACCACTACCCGGTGCCCCTGCCTGATATAATATTTCACCGTATCGAGATCGCTGGCCATCGTCTTGGCCGACTGCGGACAGACATGAAGGCAGTGGCCGCAGAGAACGCACTTGTCCTCTATGACCTCTGCCCTTCCGTCTTTGATCATAACTGCCTTTACATCGCAGTAACGAACACACTTATAGCAGTGCATGCATTTGCTTTCCTTAAAATCAATGATCCTCATCTGCTGTAACCTCCGTATGAGTCTGAAATAGTCACATAAATTTCTATACTGCCTACTGACTCTATTATCTCATATCAGAAGAGTTTATCAAAGGACTTTTTTCCTCCAAAGGCTCCGATGCCTCATATTTTCTGTCACTGTATGCAGCGGTCAGCACCATCACGCGGCATATCAGGATAATTACGGAACTGAAAATCTGCCAGCCGGCTGAACCCACGAAAAGGCTGGCCCAGTATCCGATGAGCGCCAGTCCCATTACAACGGCATACCCCCTCTTCAGTCCCGCCAGAGAAGGTTTTCTTCCCGCATAAACTTCCATCAGTACAAAACATACTATATATTCAAGCACACAGGGAAGCACCTCCCATACCTCCGAATCGGGCAGAATGTCAATAATTGAAGTAAATACAATAATGCCGGACAGCAGAACAAGAGCCGCTGCCAGAGCATGATAAAATTTCATTTGTCTTTGGGTCAGCGGAAATGACGCTCCCCCCTTTTCCAGATCATAAATTCCGAAATACAAAATTGCGAAGCCAAAACAGGCCGGAAGCAATACAAGCCCGAACAGATCGATATGAAGGGACGCAATCAGCAGTCCCCAAAATATCTTTTTGCTTCTGCTATTCATTTAAAACACTCCCCTCTGGTTCAGATATTTCCACATATTAATAAAATTACCTCCTGCCGGCTGAAGCACGGAATGGACAAAAAGAAGCGTCTGCCGCGCCTTTCCCTCCAGTTCCAGAATCATGATGGTTGAAATCAGTCCCGACGGATCGTCGAAACGGCTATCCCCGTCCCACCGGCTGTCCATTTTAAATACATCGCCCTTCTCAAACCTCATAAGCTCCTTATTTCCCAAATCCGGCCCCGGCGCCAGCTCTATTCCATTTAATCTCATATGAAAGGAACCGGATGTGCACTCCGGAGTCAGTACCTCTTTCACCTTCAGTGCGGCGTCGCTTTTCATCCGCACCACCATCTCGCTCTTTCCTTCTGAGCCGGATGAAACCGATACCACCTCAGCAACGGTGTTTACCCGGGAATCCGGCTCAAAGATCAGATTGCCCAGTTCTGTGACGGCACTGCTCCCGTCCGTATAATACACGTTCCCTTCCGTCACCACTCTGTAGTTTTCAAGCGGCTCCCCGGACGGCACAAACAGCTTTCCTCCCAGCGTGTGCAAAAGATACTGCCCCTTTGATTCTATCGTCTCTGTAAATTCCTTCAGGGATGCCTCATCCCCTGCGTTATTCCCTGCCGGCTGGAGCTGCGAAAAATCAATGTGCTGTACCAGCCTGTCATCTCCTCTTCCCGTAATATAATAAAATGTAACGTCTGCATACCACCCCGGTTTTGCTTCACTGTCATCAAATATTGCCGTTACCGCCGTATTCTGCTGCACAAAAACCGGCTCAGCCAGCCTGTACCTGTATCTAAAACAAATCCCGAAAATGAGGCACAGCAGTACGATCAATACGCTCGCCTTCAATATCATCCTGTCTGTTATCCTATGCATATCATCCTTTTTCCTTTACTCATCTTCCCGCCGGTTCTCTTTAAGATAACCTCTGCTTTTGCCTTATTATACAATAGAAACATTTTCCAATCTTTGCAATTTTCTTACAATTCCCTGTATTTCAGCAAACGATGAGGACGTTAAAAAGCGGCAGAAAAGAGACAGCGGGATACTTTAATCCGCTCCCGCTGTCTCCTTCCTGCCGCTTTTCCGATGCCTGCGCACCGAATCTGCTGTATATTAAATTATGTCCGGCTTCCTGCCTCCAGCATATTTTTCACCTCACTGGTCTCAACGCCAAGGGCCACCGCCATCTCTTCCTCAAATGTCTTTTCTACCAGCAGCATCATCTGCGCATCCTTCGACGGGAGCTTCTTGCCTTCTCTCCCTCTGCTTTCTTTCCTCTGATACAGTTCTTTTGCAATTCTGACCAGATTCAAATAATCCTGGGAATAGTAAGCCGTCTTATATTCCTGGGCGCGCTGCTTCTCATCTTTAATCTGAAGGGGTTCAATATCCCTGATTCTTCCCGCAAGTGAGACTGCTTCTTTTCTCGAAAGCACCGGCCGAAGGGTTCCCTCCGTCTTTTCAATAGGGACATAGATCTTTTCTGCCTTATCTCTTACTGGCGTGAGAATAAAATACATTCTCTTTGTACCTGTCAAATTCATCTCGGCCATGTCCTCCACCATACAGACCTTGCCGCTCCAATGAACCATGTAATCGCCTTTATTCATGTTATCCCTCCTGAATTCTGAACAAACTGCCAATGTTTACGCTCTAGCACTCTCTGCGAGTTTTTCACCGCCAATCAATATAAAACGATGAAAGGTTACGTTTCGCGAACCCCTCACCGCTCTATTGAATACGGGAAAATTTGCTTTTTCCGCTTCTGTAATTCCGGCATACTTATACCACACTATATAAATCATACCACATTTTTAAGTGTTTTGTAAGCATTATTTTAATTTTCGTCATTTTGCGCATAAAATACCAGAATAAGGTGGCATCACCGACAAAAGTCACTACACTTTGTTGGACATCACCGCGTTTTGTCTGAAATTTCAACCAATCACGCCCGCAGGCAGTGAATGACGTACCTGAAAATATTTCACTGCTAAAAAGTAACTGCTGCAAAGATATCTCTTTGCAGCAGCCCTGTCTTTCTACTCATATCCCTATATTTACTGTTTAAAAAACATCGGAAATCTCAAAATTCTATCAGTCTCTCTCGGCTTCGGCGGCTCTCGCTTCCACTTCCTTCTTCTGTACATCTCCCGGAGCCTGCTCATAGCGGCTGAACTCGTAGGAGTAGACGCCGATTCCGCCTGTCATGGAACGGAGATCCGTATTGTATCCAAACAGCTCCGACATCGGAATATCCGCTTCGATAATCTGTTTGCCATGGTGATCGGAATTCATACCGAGAACGCGTCCTCTTCTCCTGTTCAGATCTCCCATTACATCGCCGGTAAATTTATCCGGAACGACTACCTTTAAAGAAGCAATCGGCTCCAGAAGAACCGGGTTCGCATCCATGAATGCCTTCTTGAATGCCAGAGTAGCCGCCATCTTAAACGCCATCTCCGAAGAATCCACCGGATGGTAAGAACCGTCCACCAGAACAGCCTTTAAACCTACCACAGGATAACCTGCAAGCGGTCCCTTCAGGACACATTCCTGGATTCCCTTCTCAACGGCCGGAAAGTAGTTTCTCGGAACAGCTCCGCCAAATACCCTCTCTTCGAATACATATGGCTTCTCTAAGTCTCCCGATGGTTCAAACTCCATCTTGACATCGCCGTACTGGCCGTGTCCGCCTGACTGTTTCTTATATTTACCCTGAGCCTCCACTTTCTTCCTGAGAGTCTCACGGAATGCAAATTTCGGTTTGCTGAGAACGATATCCACTTTATATCTGGCAAGCAGTTTGCTTACAACGATATCGAGCTGCTGATCGCCGATGCCGTAGAGCAGGCTCTGGCGGTTCTCCACGTCACTGACGGTCTTCAGCGTCAGATCTTCCTCCATCAGTCTGGCAAGCGCGCTGGAAATCTTATCCTCGTCGCCTTTTGTCTTGGCTGAATAAGCCATATATGTATACGGTGTGGAAATTTTCGGTTTGTGATAAACGATCGGGGCCGTGCGGACTGCGATTGTATCACCGGTCTGTGTCACGGACAGTTTGCCTACCGCACCGATATCTCCTGCCTTTAACTCAGGCACTTCGATAACATCCTTGCCTCTTAACAGGTAAATCTTCTGAACCTTCTCCTCCGCGTCTTTATTAACGTTATAAATCACGCTGTCCGGTTTTAATGTGCCGGTACAAATCTTCATCAGTGAATATTTACCGATGAACGGATCGGCAATGGTCTTAAATACCCTGGCCGAAAGTGAAACATCGTCATTATATTTTGCCGTAAAACGCTCGCCTGTGGAAACATCCACGCCGACGCATTCAAATTTGTCAGGCGACGGGAAATACTTGTCAATAGCCTGGAGCAGATGGCTGAAGCCCTGTGCATTGATACCGGAGCCCATCTGTACCGGTACGATATTGCCTTCCGTAACATGCTCTCTGAGAGCGGCGGAAATCTCTTCCTGAGTAAACTCTTCGCCTGAGAAATAGCGTTCCATATATTCCTCGCTCGTCTCGGCAACCGCCTCGATCAGCGCGTCTCTGACAATACCCAGATTCTTTTTTGTGTATTCAGGAATCTCGCATTCCTCGTAATCACTCAGATTTGTGAATCTTCTGCCCTTCATCTTAACGACATTGACAAAACCTACGAACTTTTCATTCTCACGGATCGGAACCTGGAACGGAGCGATCTTTCTTCCGAAGCGCTTCTCCAGCTTCAGAATCAGCTCACGGAAGCTGGCCTGATCATCGTCCATGTTTGTTACAAATATAATTCTCGGAAGATTGTACTCCTCGCAGAGTTCCCATGCCTTCTCCGTACCTACTTCAATTCCGGCCTTGCAGTTCACGACAATAATCGCAGCATCAGCTACGCTGACCGCTTCTTCAACCTCTCCGACAAAATCAAAATAACCGGGAGTGTCTAAGAGGTTAATCTTAATCGGGCCGTCCTCTCCGTCATATTCCAGAGGAATCAGGGTTGTGGAAATAGAAAACTGTCTCTTGATTTCTTCTTTATCATAATCACTGATAGTGGAACCTTCCGGAACCTTACCCATTCTCTTAGTTACGCCTGTAACCAGGGCCAGAGCCTCCGCCACGGTTGTCTTTCCGGCGCCGCCATGACCTAATAAAACCACATTACGGATTTGTTTTGTCCCATACACGTTCATATAAAAATTCCTCCCGTAGATAAATTTTAGTCCATGTTGATATTGTACAAGAAAAGAGAGAAAATTTCAAGTAAAATTCACATTTTATACAAATTTTATGCCAATTTCGCACAAGAGAATTGAAAATCCCGGGGTTTTTCCGTATTTTAATCCTCCATTTATTTTCCCCACGTTAAACTGTTGCAGTTTAACGCAACAAATCGTTGACAACTTTTCCTTTCTGCACTACAATAGGCAATAATGTTAGTTGAGGATGAAGACAGTCAGCGGACGGGAACGTCCATGGTCCGGTGTTTTGCGAGGTCTTTTCGAGCCTAACACCGCTGCGCACTCCAAAAAGTGCGAACGGTCCCCGTAATAATTCATTCCGGCCGGATTCCCCACTCACGACAACCTAAACAGGGGACTGAAGACTCATATACACACTTCACCACACCGGACTATGGACGTTCCCGTCCGCGTCCTCCTTACTCATAATAATTATTAATCAAGAAAGCGGGATTAGAACATGATTGTCATAATGAAACCAAACGCTTCCGAAGAAGCGGTAAAAAGAGTAACCGGAATAATTGAATCGAAAGGGCTGACTGCTCATCTTTCCAAAGGCGACCAGGTGACCATCATCGGCGTTGTCGGCGATAAGACGAGGCTGTACGGTTCCAACATCGAGATCACGGACGGCGTTGACAAGGTTGTCTCGGTCACAGAGTCCTACAAACTGGCCAATAAGAAATTCCACCCCGAGCCGTCCGTAATCAAAGTGCAGAATACCGAGATTGGGCCAAAGACCTTAACCGTTATGGCCGGACCCTGCGCCATCGAAAGCAGCAGCCAGTTGATGGAGACGGCTTTTGCCGTAAAAAAATCCGGCGCAACCTTTCTGCGCGGGGGCGCTTACAAGCCGAGAACCTCCCCTTACTCCTTCCAGGGCCTTGAAACAGAGGGGCTTAAATATATGAAGGAAGCCAGAGAGGCAACCGGTCTTTCCGTTATCTGCGAAGTTACCAGCGGCCATGCAATCGAGTCCGCCGTACAGTATGTGGATATGCTCCAGATCGGAGCCAGGAATATGCAGAATTTCGAACTTTTAAAAGAAGCCGGAAAAACTTCCCTCCCCATCTTACTAAAACGCGGTTTATCTGCTACAATAGATGAATGGCTGAATGCCGCAGAATATATTATGTCTGAGGGAAATGAAAATGTGGTTCTCTGTGAGCGTGGGATCCGCACCTATGAGACATCTACCAGGAACACGCTGGATTTGAGCGCGGTTCCCGTATTGAGGCAGAGAACGCATCTTCCGATTATCGTGGATCCAAGCCATGCGACCGGCGTGAGGGCATACGTGGAGCCTTTATCCAAGGCCGCCATTGCCGCAGGCGCGGACGGACTGATGATTGAGACACATCCATGCCCTGAAAAAGCACTTTCCGACGGTCCCCAGTCCCTGACTTTCGATGAATTTGACGGACTGATGAACCGCCTCAGACCTTATGCCGGGCTTTCGGGCAGGACATTTTGATTAATGAATCGATGTAACGGTTCATATTTGTAACAGTTTATGCGGTCTGCACTGTTACTCATATTGATGGCGGTGACCTGTGCGCGGAGCGTGCA
>NZ_KE993020.1:0-676 GCF_000466485.1 [Clostridium] symbiosum ATCC 14940
GTTCAAGTCCTACTCGGGGAGTTTTTTTGTATCAAAAAATAGCCAAAGAAAAATTGACAATATGTCAAAAATATGGTAATATAACTAAGCGATTAACAGCGGGAAGAACAAACTATGGAGTCGCTGTAAACAGTAAGGCCCCATGGTCAAGCGGTTAAGACATCGCCCTTTCACGGCGGTAACACGAGTTCGAATCTCGTTGGGGTCATCAAGCCGATGTGGCTCAATTGGCAGAGCAGCTGATTTGTAATCAGCAGGTTATCGGTTCGAGTCCGATCATCGGCTCTAGTTATTTTATTTTGGACCTTTAGCTCAGTTGGTTAGAGCAACCGGCTCATAACCGGTCGGTCCCGGGTTCGAGTCCCCGAAGGTCCACTATCCTGAACTAAAGGAAAAGAAAAGCAAAAAACTAAAGATTTGGCCCGGTGGCTCAGTTGGTTAGAGCGCCGCCCTGTCACGGCGGAGGTCGTGGGTTCGAGTCCCATCCGGGTCGTTAGTTTGAGCATTTAATGAAATTTAAGTGTGAGAACTCATTTTATTTGGGGTCTTAGCTCAGCTGGGAGAGCATCTGCCTTACAAGCAGAGGGTCATAGGTTCGAGCCCTATAGGCCCCATTTATCTGTTTTATACAGATATGCCGCAGTGGCGGAACTGGCAGACGCACAGGACTTAAAAT
>NZ_KE993020.1:776-1846 GCF_000466485.1 [Clostridium] symbiosum ATCC 14940
GAGGGTTAAACTTCGTACCGGTTCGATTCCGGTCTGCGGCATTAGTGAAAAATGGAGGAAACGTTGAATTAACAGCGTTTCCTCTGTTTTTTTGTTTAGGTTGGAGGAGATTAAAAATGAAATCCGTTTTACTTATAGGACAATCAAATATGGCAGGGCGTGGATTTTTACATGAGGTCAAACCAATTTATAATGAAAATATCCTTATGCTCAGAAACGGCAGGTGGCAGATGATGGCGGAACCGATTCACTTTGATAGATCGGTCGCTGGTATTGGTCCGGCAGCGTCATTTGCACAGGCATGGTGTAATGCAAATAAGAATGAACAAGTTGGACTGATTCCTTGTGCAGAAGGTGGTAGTTCTATTGATGAATGGAATGTTGAAGGAGCTTTATTTCGTCATGCAATTAGTGAGGCGAAGTTTGCTATGGAAACTAGCGACTTGATTGCAATCTTATGGCATCAGGGAGAAAGTGATAGCCATAGTGGAAAATATAAAGATTATTATCAAAAACTTAATGTCATGGTTAATTCATTCAGAAAAGAATTGGGCGTTTTGGAGGTCCCGTTTATTGTTGGCGGTTTGGGTGATTATTTGGGAAAATCTGCATTTGGGCGGAGTTGTGTAGAGTATGAATTGGTTAATCAAGAATTACTCAGATACGCAGAAAATAATAGTAATTGTTATTTTGTAACTGGAGAAAAATTATATTCAAATCCTGATGGTATTCACATTAATGCAGAGTCTCAAAGAAGATTTGGTATAAGATATTTTGAGGCTTATCAGACAAAATCAAACGTGAACAAGTCATTAGACGGCGAGGCAGAAATTGTAAAGGTATGCTGTGAAAAAGAACACACCATTGCAGAAAAAAGATATATGGCATTAGAGCAATTTACCTTGGGAAAAAATTCGTTAGAAGAAGTAATGGAATTTTTAAAGTAGCTTCATAAAATTTCAGTCTGCAGGCTCCCATCTGCGGTATTTTGGAAAGGAAAACCAGTAATCTACATAGTGGATTTCTGGTTTTTTTATGGCTCTTTGTCAATAGTTGGGGTGGGATTTGTT
>NZ_KE993021.1 GCF_000466485.1 [Clostridium] symbiosum ATCC 14940
TTCCGGACGCGTCCTCCAAACCTCAGTTAAATCCTCATTTCAAAAGCAAAATCTCATCCGACAGCTTCTCCGTCAGCCTTCCTTTTACAGTTGTATTCTTAAGCCCTTCCTCAAACGGTATTGCCGCCTTTACATATTGCCGTGTATGTCCCATCATATAGGCCTGTCCGCCAATCACGACCTTTTCTTCCAGCAGCACCTCCGTCTCTTTCCCGAGAAATGACTCACGGTATTCATCCGACATCTTATGTTCTAATGTTAGGAGGATATCGCTGCGGACCGACTTATCCTGCTCCGGAACCTGATTTTCCATGACTGCGGCCCTGGTGCCCTCCCGCTTGGAATATTTAAAGATATGCATTTCATAAAAACGGACCGTCTCAAGGAATCTTTTCGTCTCATCAAACTCTTCCACGGTCTCCCCCGGAAATCCAACAATCACATCCGTCGTGATCGCCGGATTATCAAAGTGCTTTCTCAGGATGACACAGCGCTCCAAATACTCTTGCGCAGTGTAATGGCGGTTCATCCTTGCAAGCGTTGCATTGCACCCGCTCTGGAGGGACAGATGGAAATGAGGGCAAATGCTCTTAAGACCGGCCAGAGCCGAAACAAATTCTTCCGTTATGATTCGCGGTTCCAGGGAACCGAGGCGGATTCTTTCAATTCCCTGGATTTTATCCAGACAGGTGATAAGACTCAGAAGATTTTCCCTCTTTTCCTCCGGAAAATCGACGCCGTAGGAACTGAGATGGATTCCGGTAAGAACAATTTCTTTATACCCGGCCGCCGCAAGTCCTTCCACCTCCTTCACCACATCCCCTATCGCCCGGCTTCTCACCCGGCCACGGGTATATGGGATGATGCAATAGCTGCAGAACTGGTTGCAGCCGTCCTGCACTTTAATAAAGGCTCTTGTATGATCTGCGATTTTCCGGATATGAAGTTCCTCATACTCACCGGTTGCCGCGATATCGATCACTTCCTCCCTGTCGTCCCGATCTGCAAAATATCGTTCCAGAAGACCCACCAGATCTTTTTTCTTGTTATTTCCAATTATCAAATCCACCGCCATGTCTTTCTCCAGATCCTCTTTCGCTGCCTGGACATAGCAGCCCACGGCAACCACTACGGAATCAGGATTCATTTTCTTTGCCCGGTGAAGCATCTGCCTTGATTTTTTGTCCGCAACATTAGTTACGGAACATGTATTGATTATATATACATCGGCCCCATCCTTAAAAGGCACGATTTCATAGCCGGCATCTTCCAGGAGCTGCTGCATGGCTTCCGTCTCGTAAGCGTTTACCTTGCATCCCAGGTTGTGCAGTGCTGCTTTTCTCATTGTCATTCTCCTTAGCTTTAAAGTTCCTGATTTCATACAATCTCTCTCTTGACTTTTGCTCCATATCCCGGTAGTATAGAGTTAGTATTTTACCAGCATAAGAGCTGAAATAACATAGCAACAAGAGGAGGTTTTTTCATGAAAACAGTTCGTATTTCTTTAAATTCAATTGATAAAGTTAAATCTTTTGTAAACGATTTAGCAAAATTTAATGTCGATTTTGACCTTGTATCCGGCAGATACGTAATCGATGCCAAATCGATTATGGGTATATTCAGCCTGGATTTGTCCAAGCCTATCGACCTGAACATCCATTCCGAAACAGAGATCAATGACATTCTTACAATTTTAGCACCATATATCGTTTAAACAAATACGCCCTGTTTTAACGCTGAAAAGCACGTCCCATTCAACATAGTTTTTCCTAAGCGGGAGTCCCAAAATCCGGACTCCCGTTTTCTCAACACCGTATAATCTCGGCTGTTTCAACAGCCTGTTTCAACATTTCATCAATTTTTTCTTCCAGTTTTGTTTCCGACTTCTTTATCAAATCCAGGTTTGGCTTTGTAACAGGATGCTTTGCAACAAAAATCGTACAGCAGTCCTCGAACGGCTCAATGGACGTCTCAAATGTTCCGATTTTCTGTGATATATCCACAATCTCCTGCTTATCAAATCCGATAACAGGACGAAATACGGGAAGTGTACACACTTCATTGGTTACAGCCAGCGAATGCACCGTCTGAGAAGCTACCTGTCCGATACTCTCTCCCGTGATAAGGCCGAGACAGCCGTCTTTCTTAGCCAGCTCCTCCGCAATCTTCATCATATACCGGCGCATGATAATCGTCAGTTCCTCATGAGGGCATTTATCATAGATATAAAGCTGGATATCAGTAAAATTCACTACATGGAGCTTGATTGGTCCCGAGTATCTGGATACGAGCTTCGCCAGGTCTATCACCTTCTGTTTGGCTCTCTCACTTGTATACGGCGGAGCATGGAAGTAAGTGGCTTCTATCGTCACACCCCTCTTCGCAATCATATATCCGGCCACCGGGCTGTCGATTCCGCCCGACAAAAGCAGCATAGCCTTGCCGTTCGTTCCCACCGGCATTCCGCCCGGGCCTGGGATTACCAGGGAGTAAAGGTTTATATTTTTGCCCCTGATCTCCACGTGGAGAAGTACGTCGGGATGATGCACATCCACCTTTGTCTCAGGATATGTCTCCAGAATGATTTCTCCCAAATCGCGGTTAATCTGATCCGACGTGTGGGGGTACTGCTTATTGGCCCTTCTCGTATCCACCTTGAATGTGAAATTTTTATCGGGGTACGTCTCGTCAATAAATTTCAAGACCTGTTCCTTTAAATCCTCATATCCTTTATCTTCTATCTGCACCATCGGACAGATGCCGGCAATTCCGAACACACACTGAAGAGCCGATACCACCTCATCATAGTCGAACTCCGAAGATGCATGAGCATAAATCCGTCCCGACTCCTTGATAACGGAGAAATCTCCGTCCAGACGTTTCAGGGAATGGTGGATGTGGGAAGTCAGCTTGTCTTCAAAAATATAGCGGTTCTTGCCTTTTACCCCAATTTCCGCGTACTTTATTAAAAATGAACGTACCATATGTTTATATTTCCTCTCTGTTTCCTTATCTGTTAAATGGTAACCTTATCTGGCTCTGTAACGTCTCAGTACGGGCAGCAGTTCTTTCAACACATCAACTGCATAATCAACCTCTTCTTCCGTATTGAATGCGCCGAAGCTGAAACGCAGTGTGGAATCCTGCAATTCTTTTTTTACGCCAATCGCCTTCAGCGTTCCGCTCACTCCCGGATGGTTCGAGGAGCAGGCTGAACCGGATGACACATAAATTCCCCTGTCCTCAAGCGCATGGAGCAGCACCTCGCTTTTTATTCCTTCAAAGCTTGCACTAACCACCTGGGGAGCATTTTGTCTGTCCTCATGCCCGTTAATCGTCACACCATCGATTGTCTTCAGCCCGGCAATCAGGCGTTCCCTCAGTGTATACAGCTTCTCAACCCGCTCCCCATGATTTTTATAAATCTCCTTTACGGCTGCCCCCAGTCCGGCACAGCCCGGCACGTTCTCCGTCCCGGAGCGCATCCCCTTCTGCTGACCTCCCCCGAATACAATGGGTCGGATTTTTACTTTTTCATCAATATATAAAAAGCCGATTCCCTTCGGACCGTGTATCTTATGAGCGCTTACCGACAGCAAATCAATCCCCTGCTTTTTAGGGCGTATCTGAAATTTGCCGTATGCCTGAATTGCATCCACATGAAAATAGGTTTTTGGGTTTTTATTCTTAATGCAGCGGGCAATCTCCTCCACCGGCTCCACAGCGCCGATTTCATTATTAACGTACATTATGGATACCAAAATCGTATCTTCCCTTACCGCCTCCTCAAGCTCCGCCAGGGAAATGCAGCCAAAGGAATCAACTGGAAGATAGGTAATTTCAAAGCCCTGTTCCTCCAGCCAGGCCATTGTATTATATACGGACGGATGTTCCACCGCGCTTGTAATCAGATGTTTTCCTGTCCTCTGATTCGCCAGGGCCGT
Organism: [Clostridium] symbiosum ATCC 14940; assembly: GCF_000466485.1. Taxonomy (GTDB): domain Bacteria; phylum Bacillota; class Clostridia; order Lachnospirales; family Lachnospiraceae; genus Otoolea; species Otoolea symbiosa. The sequence continues at coordinate 3,945 of NZ_KE993021.1, forward strand.
CCCAATCAGCGCCAGGTTATTCGATTCTGTCCCTCCTGATGTGAACAGGATTTCTTTTTCCTGAACCTTCAGCGAATTGGCTATCTCTCTTCTGGCTTCTTTTATAATCTTTTCTGCCTCAACGCCCTTCATATGGCGGGCGGCCGCATTCCCGTAGTCCATGGTCATGGCATTTACTACCGCGTCTTTTACGCAGTCAAAAACCTGCGTAGTAGCCGAATTATCAAAATAAGCTTCCATTTTTCTTCCTCTTTCTGCTTTATGGACGTCTAACGGTCCAGAGAAATCATCAGGGCCGACAAAACGCACAAGCCCGCTGTCTCTGTCCTTAAAATTCTCCTGCCGAGCGAGGCAGGGCTGACTCCCCTCTCCCCTGCCTGCCGTATCTCTTCTTCTTCAAAGCCGCCTTCCGGTCCGATAAATATGGCAATATCCATTCCCGCTTCCGCGGTCTGAAGAAGCCGTCTGGTCTCCTCCATTCCCTTTGCGCATTCGTACGGAATCATTTTAAGTCCAAAGTCTTCTGCCATCTGCAGAGCATCCTTGTATTTAACAACTCCTGTTACTTCCGGTATGATGCTCCGTTTTGACTGTTTCGCCGCACTCTCAGATATCGCGTTCCATCGCTTTATCCTCGCCTCTTCTTTTTTCGAATCAAGCTTCACCACTACCCGTTTTGTCTCAACCGGAATGATTCTGAATGCGCCAAGCTCAACGGCCTTCTGGATAATCAGCTCCATTTTATCACCTTTGGGAAGCCCCTGAAACAGGTGGATTCTGGCAGGCAGCTCCATTTCACTCTCACTCTTCTCCAGTATTCCAAACAGGATCTTGTCCTGCGCCAGTTCTTTTGTTACACACAGATAATCACCGCCGGCCTTAGCACTGATAAGAACCCGTTCTCCCGGCTTCATCCGGAGTACATTCTTTATATGATTTACATCGGGTCCGGTAACCGCAATTACGCCTTCCCCTATCTGTTCCTGTTCAACAAAAAAATGATACATGTTTTTCCTCTATATTCTGTGTCAGTTCAGACAGCATGAACTGTTACCTATTTCTTACGCGCCGTTATGGATACCCACTCTCCCTGATAGGTCACCTCAATGATTTCAAAGGCGCTGTTGGCTGCAAAAGCCTCTTTGACCGCCTCTTCCTTCATATTAATGATACCGGAGGTGATAAAAATTCCACCTTTTTTTATATGAACCGGTATTTCCTTCTGGAGCATAATAATAACGTCAGCCAGAATATTGGCAACCGCCACATCGTAGTACTCATAACCAGCGGCGTCCTGTACCTCTTTATCATCGATGATATTTCCCTGAAGAACGGTAAATAATCCGGCCGGGATACCGTTTGCCTCAAGATTTTCTCCCACTGCCGTGATGGCGTTCTCATCAAGATCGGTTCCGAATACCTCTTTCGCCCCGAGTTTCAAAGCGGTGATGCCCAGAATTCCGCTTCCTGTCCCCACATCCAGAACCTTCGTGTCACAGCCTGTGTATTTACGAAGCTGGCGGATGCACAGCTGAGTCGTCTCATGCATGCCTGTGCCGAAAGCAGTTCCCGGATCAATCTGAATCAGCAGCTTGTCCTTATGCTCCTCAGGAATCGTCTCCCAGGTTGGCTTAATCAGGATATCATCCACTGTAAATGGTTTAAAATACTGCTTCCAGTTATTAATCCAGTCTTTGTCCTCTGTTTCTGATGCCTCGATCGTACATGCGCCCAGGTCGGTAAACATTTTCAATTCTTCCAGCGCTTCATTTACTTTTTCAAGCATGCCCGGTACATCGGCATCATCGTCCAGGTAAAAGCTGACTTTCGCTATTCCTTCGTCGGGAGGCAGCTCCGGGAGTATATCGATGAACATCCCTTTTGTCTCTTTTTCCGTAAGAGGAATATTATCCTCGATTTCAATACCCTCGATTCCGATTTCATCGAAGGCACAGCTAATTAAATCTACGGCCTCGGTCGTAGTCGTCAGGGTGAATTTCTTCCACTTCATAAGATTTCCTCCATAAATACGCCGGATTTTACTCCGTTATATCCGTTCTTTTTTGTTTGCTGTTTATATGCCAAATATCAAATTCATGTCAACCGGTTACTGTTCGCAGCCCTGCCAAAAGCGCAGTTCTGCGGCCAGTAACACGCTCCGCGATGCACAGAAACGGCAGAAAACGCCGTTGATTGTGGTGAAAAATTTACTTTTCATCGCGTCGTGCCGTGTAACTCGGAATTTTCGTACAAACTGCACACGAAAACACCTCGCGGGATACTACCCGTGAACAGTAACTTCATCTGTTACGTACTGACTACCTGTGTCATTCCGTCTGTGTCATCCTCCCAGTAAAATTTTACCAAACAGGATGGTCAGTACAATCAGTACCACCGGACGCACGATTTTCTGACCGTTCGAGAGCACCAGGCCGGAACCGATATAATTTCCCACAATGCTGCACAGGCCTGCTGCCAGACCAAGGGGATATAATACTTTCCCGTTTATGATGAATGTGACGATAGCCGCGACATTGGAAGAAAGGTTGATGGCCTTTGTTGTCCCCGCTGCCTCTTTCATCGTATATTTTGCGGCGCCCGTAAGAATGAGGATTAAAAAGGTTCCTGTTCCCGGACCATAGAAACCGTCATAAGTCCCGACTACCAAAGCCGCTGCAGCCGCAATGATAAATGACTTTTTGGCCGGTATCGTCCCTGCCTGCGAGTCATCTCCCATCCTCTTATTGCGAAGCACATAGAAAGCGACAATGGGAAGCACGGCGATCATCATGTACTCCACTATCTTTTCATTCATTAAGAGGGTCAGGTTGGAACCGATCGTAGAGCCAACCAATGCCGCCGCAATGAACCAGATTACCTTTTTCAGGTGAATGTAGCCATTCTTTGCAAAACGGTATGTAGCCATGGAGGTTCCCATTGTAGAACACATCTTATTTGTTCCAAGGGCCATGTGTGGAGGCACTCCGGCAATCATAAAGGCCGGGAGGGAAATCAGTCCGCCCCCTCCTGCGATTGAATCCAGCAGTCCGGCCAGAAAAACCAGGGGACAAACAATCAGATAGTGCGTCATTGTGATTTCCATTACTCATTTCCTCCCAGATGAAACTCTTTTTATTACTCTTCTTTATTACTCTTCTTTTTTCTCTTCCATATTGCTCTTATTGCAGTACTGTTAATGATACAGTGAAACTCAATCTATAATAACAAATACACTGATACTTGTAAAGATTGCTGCTGGTTACTGTCCACCCCCTGCCAAAAAGCGGCGTGCCGGTAACAATTCAGTCAGGTCTGCGCATTTGCTGCGCTGACTGTGCGAAAAGGTAGTGGCAGCCGGCAGCCGGCTATCGCGCAGTGATTTTAATGGTAACGAAAGATTTCCGCTACAACAGAAATTCAGCCAGTACACAGTTGCTGACATCCAGCCCAAATTCACTCAGCCTGTACCTTCTGTCCTCTTTTGTTCCCGTCATTTCCATCAGGCCGTCCTCCATCAGTTTCCCAATGGTCATTCCATATATTTCTTCTATATTTAAGCCGAAGCGCTTTTTAAAATCTTTTGCGGCAATCCCTTCCGTAAGCCGAAGACCCAGAAACATGAATTCTTCCATCTCATCCTGTTCCGTGAGGATTTCCCGGTTTTCGTACTGGCGTCCCTCCGCCAGCTCTTCCCTGCTAAGATCCAGATAATCATTCATCTCTCTGATGACGGAAAAACGTTGTCCTTCCATCAGTGAGGAAGCTCCCAGACCGATTCCCAGATAGCTGACCCCGGTCCAATATCCCACATTGTGGATACATTCCCTGCCCGGCCTGGCGTAGTTTGATACCTCATACCGGTGATAACCTTTTTCCGCCAGATATTCTTTTGTGTGGTGATACATTCTGCGGTCTTCTTCCTCATCCGGAAGAACTTCTGCCCTGCCCGAATATTTATCATAAAACGGAGTGCCTTCCTCTATGATAAGACTGTATGCAGAGATGTGTTCCGGTTCCAGGAGCGCGACACATTCCAGTGTATCCGCATAAGATTCAAAGCTCTGTCCCGGCAGTGCCGACATCAAATCAACATTAATATTATCAAAGCCTGCTTCTCTGGCTAAACGGTAACTCTCAAGAAATTCGTTCCAGGAATGGATTCGTCCGAGCTCCCTCAGTTCGCCTGGATTGGCCGACTGAAGGCCGAGGCTTAACCGGTTGATTCCGGAGTTTTTGTAAGCTCTGAGTTTTTTATTGTCGAGTGTACCGGGATTGGCTTCAATGGTGATTTCGGCATCCGGCAATAGTCTGAAATTTTCCTTTACCGCGTTCATAACAGCGCAAATCTGCTCCGGGCAGAGAGAAGACGGAGTCCCCCCTCCTATAAACACAGAAATCACCGGGAAGGCCGCGTCAGCGTCCCGCCCGGTTATTCTGGTCCCGCATGTTTCTATTTCCTTAATCAACTGCTCCACATATTTTTTTCTGGTCACTTCGTCCGCCGCAAAGGAAAGGAAGTCGCAGTACAGACATTTTTTAACGCAGAATGGGATGTGGATATATAGTTCTAATGGGGTGTTATTTTCCATTGTTCCCGCCTGATTGTTTAATGATTTTTGCCGGAACATCATTCCTCGTCCAGCTTCAGCACACTCATGAATGCCTTTTGCGGAATTTCCACGTTTCCGATCTGGCGCATTCTCTTCTTGCCTTCCTTCTGTTTTTCCAGAAGCTTTCTCTTACGTGAGATATCGCCTCCATAACATTTGGCAAGAACGTCTTTTCTCATCGCTTTGACTGTCTCCCTGGCAATAATTTTGCCGCCCACGGCCGCCTGAATCGGAATCTCGAAAAGGTGTCTCGGAATCTCGTCCTTCAGTTTCTCGCACATTCTTCTGCCCCGCTCATAAGCCGAACCTTCGAATACAATAAATGAAAGGGCATCGACTTCCTCGCGGTTCACAAGGATATCCAGTTTTACAAGCTTGGACTGTTCGTAGCCCTTCAACTCATAGTCAAAGGACGCATATCCGCGGGAGCGCGATTTGAGGGCGTCAAAGAAATCGTAAATAATCTCGTTGAGGGGAAGTTCATACTTCAAAAGCGCCCTTGTCGCCTCAATATATTCCATGCCCAGATAGACTCCGCGGCGTTCCTGGCACAACGTCATAATAGCCCCGACAAATTCCGTCGTTACCATGATTTCTGCCGATACAATGGGTTCTTCCATATATTCTATCTCGGATGGGTCGGGAAGGTTGGACGGATTGGTAAGCTCCATCATCTCTCCGTTCGTCTTGTGGACACGGTATACAACGCCCGGAGCCGTCGTCACCAAATCCAGGTTATATTCCCGTTCCAGACGTTCTTCGATAATATCCAGGTGCAGAAGGCCAAGGAAACCGCAGCGGAAACCAAAACCGAGCGCAATGGAAGTCTCCGGTTCAAAGAACAGGGAGGCATCATTTAACTGTAATTTTTCCAGTGCATCCCTGAGATCCGGGTATTTTGCACCGTCGGCCGGATAGAGACCGCAGTAAACCATCGGGGTCACTTTTTTATATCCCGGGAGGGGTTCTTTGCAGGGATTCTGCGCATCGGTGATCGTATCACCCACCATCGTATCCCTGACATTCTTGATGCTGGCCGTGATATAGCCTACCATACCGGCTTCCAGTTCCTCACAGGGAATGAACTGGCCGGCTCCGAAGTAGCCTACCTCCACCACATCTGCCTTGGCTCCGGTCGCCATCATCTTAATCTGGGTGCCTTTACGGACACTTCCATTCTTAATCCGGCAGAATACGATGACGCCTTTGTAGGAGTCATAGAGGGAGTCGAAAATCAATGCCTGAAGCGGCGCCGCCGCGTCTCCCTGGGGAGCCGGAATCTTTGTGACGATTTGTTCCAGGACCTCGTCAATGTTTAAACCAATTTTAGCTGAAATTCTCGGGGCATCATGGGCCTCGATTCCGATTACGTCTTCTATCTCTGCGGCAACACGATCCGGTTCCGCACTTGGAAGGTCAATTTTATTGATTACCGGAAATACATCCAGGTTGTGGTCGAGGGCAAGGTATACATTGGCCAGCGTCTGGGCCTCAATTCCCTGTGCGGCGTCTACAACAAGAATCGCTCCGTCGCAGGCTGCGAGGCTCCTCGATACCTCGTAGTTGAAATCGACATGGCCTGGGGTATCGATGAGGTTGAAGATATACTCTTCTCCGTCTTTCGATGTATATACGGTACGGACTGCCTGGGCCTTGATCGTGATTCCACGCTCACGCTCTAAGTCCATGTTATCAAGTACCTGGGACTGCATCTCCCTGCTGGTAAGTAAGCCAGTCTTCTCTATAATTCGGTCTGCAAGGGTTGACTTGCCGTGATCAATGTGGGCGATGATGCAGAAATTTCTGATTTTGCTTTGGTCAACTATTGCCATGGGTGGGTTCCTCTTTTCTTTGGGTTGTGATTATTGTGATGGGTGTAGGCCGAACTACACTGCTTCTATTAAAAAATATGCCCTGTTTTGATTACTGAAATCCGCTGCAGTCTGATATAGGGCGAGATTTGGGCATAGTTTGTCAGTCTAGTAGAATATAGCATTTTTTGGGGGAACTGGCAAGAGGGAGGGGGGATTTTTCCTGAATTTCTGGAAACAGTTGGGACTGCCGAGTCTTCCGGTATATTTTGCCCGTTGTCTTATTTTGATGCACTAGGGTTCGAATCTGTTCTTCATAGGCAGCGTAATCACATCCCATGATCCGCTGCGGCATTGTGTTTTTACGGTTTTCTTCCCCACATATCAATCGATAGCGCCCGTTACGCCGCTCTGCCTTTCTGATATCCCTGCTGACTTGACGCAAAGAACCATCTATATTCCGAGTAAACGATTCTATAGCAGAGGAACCAGATAATCTTCCTCTAAACTTCTATCCGTCGAACAGCAGGGCATTGAAGCCGCCTTTCCTCCCAGGAAAATGGCTCTGTGGACATGCCTAAAGGCTACCTTTAGCATATTTACCATGTGCTCTTTTCCAAAGTATAACAAATTGATATTGCACAGTCAATCGAGGTTTCCGAGGATTAATTCGCTTTAATTAAATTGGTTGATTTAGTTGATTGTTGTTGAATGTCCTTGCTGAATGCCGGAAAAAGCCGGGAAGTGAATGTTTCACTACAGCTATAAGAGCATCCGACGCAAATGATATGGCGGATGACTGGACAGGCAGAAAACTATCTGTATGAAAAGAATTGCGTAGTAGAGGGAGGATTGTAAGAGAAGAAAGGGAGGTATTCCTACTGCAGAGTATTATTTAGGTAATAGTTCAGGTAGTATTCGAAAAAGAACTTTCACGAACACTACCTAAGCAAATGTCGCATTAATCTACGATGATCTGATTGCTTTTTAGAATCTCCTATTTCCTGTTAAACAATCTCATGTATTGTATCCGCTTTATGCTTTGATTTATCTTGAGCGAGGTCAATTTTATCTGCTACTGAGAATTTGAGTCTGTGAAAGTTTTTCTGTAATTAAAGATTTATAAGGTCTTCTATGATAAATTTAAAATCATAGGAGGCCTTTTATTATGGCAAGAGAAAAGAAACCGTTACACAAAGTACAAATGACCGATGGAAAGCGAAACATCATCCGGCAGCTTCTTGAGGAGTATGAAATCGAATCTGCCCAGGACATCCAGGATGCTCTCAAAGATCTACTGGGCGGTACCATCAAAGAGATGATGGAAAGCGAGATGGACGAGCACCTTGGTTATCGCAAGTCAGAACGTTCCGGCTGCGATGACTATCGCAATGGCTATAAAACCAAACAGGTGAATAGCAGCTATGGAAGCATGAAAGTCGAAGTCCCACAGGACCGTAACTCCACCTTTGAGCCACAGGTGGTAAAGAAACGCCAGAAAGATATCTCTGATATCGATCAGAAGAGCATATCCATGTACGCCAAAGGGATGACAACACGGCAGATCTCGGAAACACTGGAGGATATCTACGGCTTCGAGGCCTCCGAAGGCTTCATTTCGGATGTGACGGATAAGCTTCTGCCCCAGATTGAAGACTGGCAGAACCGCCCTCTTTCCGATGTCTATCCGGTGCTTTATATCGATGCAATCCACTATTCTGTGCGTGATAACGGCGTGATCCGTAAGCTGGCAGCCTATGTTGTACTTGGGATTAATTCAGATGGTTTAAAAGAGGTTCTGACCATCGAGGTTGGCGAAAATGAGAGTGCCAAGTACTGGCTTTCCGTTCTGAACGGTTTAAAAAACCGTGGAGTAAAAGACATCCTGATCCTCTGTGCTGATGGACTGACGGGGATCAAGGAAGCGATAGCCTCTGCCTTTCCAAAGACGGAATACCAGAGGTGCATTGTCCATCAGATGCGGAATACATTAAAATACGTATCAGACAAGGACCGGAAGCTCTTTGCGGCAGATCTCAAAACGATTTACCAGGTGCCAACAGAAGAGAAGGCATTAGAAGCCTTGGAGCGGGTCACCGAAAAATGGTCGGAAAAGTACCCGAATTCTATGAAAAGCTGGCACCAGAACTGGGACGCGCTCGTCCCCATCTTTCAGTTTTCAACGACTGTCCGCAAGGTTATATATACCACGAACGCAATCGAAAGCCTGAACGCCACATACCGGAAGCTGAATCGCCAGAGGAGCGTGTTTCCAAGCGATACAGTCCTTTTAAAAGCCCTGTACTTGTCAACGTTTGAAGCAACAAAGAAGTGGACGATGCCAATCCGGAACTGGGGCCAGGTATACGGGGAACTGAGTCTCACGTATGAGGGCCGGCTGCCGATCTAAGGAAATCTAGAACCGTTCAGGACAGGCGGGAATCCGCCTGTTCTTGACATACGCAAATATGTGCGGTATATATAAAACAAGGGCTGAACGTTCATAAAGAAGCTTTCAGCCCTGCCATTATCATAGAAGATCTGCTTTTACAGAGATTTCTTCACATACTCTTTTTAACCGTTCCCAAACATATTATTTATTTCTTCTGAATATATTTTCTAATTTTATCACTAATCCCTTAGTTTCCTTTTTCCATATAGCATATAACAATATATATATTCCAAAGCTTACCACAACTGACACAAAACAATTGTACAAGAGATTAATCCCCAATTTCTCCCATGAGAATAGATTACAAATCAATTTAGCACTAATCATACTCAAAAACGTAACTATTGTCATCCAAATTAATTCTCCAATGTACTCATCAAGGTTTCTTTTCAAAACTTTTTTATAAACCAAAAAAGGGTACGTATATACGTATAATATAAGAGTACTAATTATAGTCCCAAGTATAATCCCAGCCATTTCCAAATAATGCAATAAAACTAAAGAGCTAATTAAATTCACACCGGATTCAATTAATGGTATAAATCTGTCTTCATACAAAATACCTGCGGTTTCTTTAAATATACTATAAACGGTTCTCATTCCCTGCATGTAAAAATTAACCGCTAACACAAAAACTATATATTCTGAAACTATATATTTTTCTCCAAAAATGAACTCAATCATCGGGGTCGCAACACAATAAATCCCAACTGTTGCACAATTAACAAACGCTGCATTTAAAATCTGCATTTCCAAAAAAACTCGAGTAATTTTTTCTCTGTCATTTTCTACTAACATATGACCAACCCCAGCAGTTGCTGCTGTCATAATTCGTGAACATATAGCACTTAGTGCATTTATAATCAAAACATAATTAGAATAAATCCCCACCGAAGTCAGCCCTAAAAATCTAGAAATTAAGATATTGTCTGTACCTTGCACAACGAATGTACCAATCTTATGAAAAACAGCCCCTTTTACTTTTCTATAAATATCAAATAAAATTTCTTTAGGAAGAAATACATTATCCTTATTCTTTAAAAAAGTGTATTTCTGATCAGCAATTTTATTGAGAATGAGATTTTCAATTAATCTACATACCAACATAAGGGAAAGATAAAATAAGAAATCATGAGTAATCCACAATATGATAATCTGTCCTATTTTTAATACACATTGATATAAAATATCCAAAGAAATCACAATATAATTTTTTTGGTCAGCAATTAAAATAGAGCGCTTATAGGTAAATAAATATGATATGACTGAATCGGCTAAGAAAAATCCATAAATTGCACCAAGCGAATATATTGTTGTATTAACTGTCACTACCATATCCAAAAATGGAATAATCAATAGTCCTAATATCAATATTACCACTGCAATTACGCGATAACACTTTTTATAAAATTGCATTAGCGCAATAATTGTACTTTCATCATTCTCAATTAAAGGCTGATATAAATGATATATAATTGTTGTTCCAAGCCCCAATTCTGCTATCGAAAGCATAGACAAAATATTACTAAATAAACCATTAACTCCTTGATAATCAATCCCCAAAGTATCAATTAGAATTTTTTGATTTAAAAGTCCCAATGAAATCGTCACAATGTAATATGACAATCCAGCAACTGAGTTATAAAACGCCCTTTTTGTTTTCATATATTATATATATCCCCCTGTGAGATCCTTGGTAAATGCCTCAAAACATGGCGTATGGCAAATACGCTTCAACGCTTCATACTATCCGAAACGTTATTTGAGACTCTTTTTATTTCATCTTATCAATCTACATTCATCGGGCAGTTCTGATGCCCACGAAAGGTAACGCTCAATGATGTCTGGGGGCTCCAGATAAAAATTATACATCTTTTCAGAAGGCAGATATTTCAGGAATGCACACACATCCAAATCATTTGCTTTGGCGCTTTCTATTCGTGTATACAATACAGTATTTACCATTTCCCTCCATCGAATATCATACGTAAACGGATTTTACTATATCTTACCAACATAAAGTTTAATCATCATATATGTAAAGAAATATAGACGAGTTTTCATAGTAAAATTAAGAATCTCTTTAATGATTCTTCTGGTTCTTCTTGTTTCAAAGTGGAAGTCTATTGATCGTATTGCGTTTTGAAATTGATCGCTCTTTATCGCTTTTTTTAAGATTTGATATCTCCTGCCAAATGACTCTGTGTTTTTACTATTAAAAATATATCCTCTGGAAAGGATAAATATATCATGCCATACCCTATATGCAACGCCTTTATCTATATTTCCATTCCAAATGGAAGCCCCTACAGAACTAACCTTTTCTGTAATATACATGAATTCTTCGTAACAATTGCTTCTGTATCCCTGCATTGCCGAGCCTTTTCTAACGGCATATATATACCATCGTGATTTACAAATAACTGCTGTATGACATTTCTTTAATAATTCTATATTCCATAGTGTATCTTCATTCCATCTTGGAATGACATCAAATAAGTTATTATCAAATAGTTCACGTCGAAAGAAACGACACACTGGTCCATCACTAATATATCCACTCTTATAAACATACTTGGCTTCCTTGTATCCAAGTATGTGATTTAGGAGTACAGCCATTTCCTTTTCGTCGTCGAGTACCAATTCCTCGGGACTTTCATTAACCGCCGTATGTTTTAATTTCCCTTCATCTGATAAATCTTTATAAACATAACCAAACACAATGTCCGGATGGTATGTGTTTATTATACTTGTTGCCTGTTCAATGCACTTATCAGTAATATAATCATCGGAATCTAAGAATAGAATATACTCTCCTTGCGCTTTTTTAACTCCTAAGTTTCTTGCGACAGAAGGACCGGAATTTGTTTGCCTGTAATAATGTGTATCACAGTATTCATTACATATTTTTCTATATAAATCAGAATTATTCTGATCACTTCCGTCATCAATGATGATGATTTCAACGTCATTTTCATCTTGATGTCCTACACTTTCAATACATCGATGAAGCAACTCTAACGATACATTGTATACTGGTACAACAACACTAACTAGCATTTTCTCCCCCATAGATATCGATGAACATTTTATTACCATATACCACGCGGCTATTTATTTAAAATTAAATCATCTTCCTAAAATTCTTTTCACGCTGCTTACAACAGCGTTGTCCAGTTCCGGTCTGATTACCTGTGTTTCAAACTTGATCTTCGGAGTCAACAGACTGTTCTCAGGCAACGGAATATCGAACAAACAAGGCTCATTGTCCGCGACCCAAGATGCGTACTTATCAAGTTCATCATATGAACTCAGTTTTACTGCCCTAATCCCATATGCTTCAGCTATTCTGTCAAATGCCGGAACGGTATATCCACTACCAGCCGTTGTATTAGCGAAGCGGTCTTTGTGCTCCAGATGCTGTGTTTCACTGATTTTCCCGAGCACTCTGTTATTCAGAATAAATATCTTAATAGGTAAATTTTCCCGTTTTACAGTCTCTAACTCTTGAATATTCATTTGAAAGCCTCCGTCTCCGGTGACACAATAAGATACCTTACTGCCCATCGAAATGCAGGAGCCAATCGCATAAGGGAGACCGCACCCCATGGTTCCATAACCTCCGCTGATATGTATCCGTCCTTTATACCCTTTCAGAACCAACGACTGTGCACACCAACACTGATTCATTCCTACATCAACGGAGACAACAGGATCCGGCGGAAGTAATGATGCAATTTTCTCTACCGCCATATTTCCCGGTTGCTTATCATAGTCCTCCAGTATTTTTTTCGCTTCCAGACATTGCGCTTTCCAGGCAGAATAATCGGCAACATCTTCCGCCAAAAGCATTCTCATAAAATCTCGAGCATCCGTCTGATACTTCTTCTCATCAACCTTAATATTCCGGCTCAGTTCATATTCATCTATATCGCAACGTACCAGGTCAGCCTTTGGGGCAAACTTTTTTGCTGTCCGTCCCACTTGACGGATACCGAGACGGGCTCCAACTGAAATAACTAAGTCACATTCATTTAGAATCATATTCGCTATACGGTTACCGTGGGTTCCAATATAGCCAATGTGAAGATCATCCTGCGCCAGATCAACACCATTCATTGTTGTCAGGACAGGGATATTCGTCTTCTTTGCAAACTCGTGAACCATGCTTACTGCGTCCGCGCTTCTGACGCCATTACCCACCAATAATATTGGCTTGTTGTATATCGAGCGGAAAATCAATGATAACGCCTCCCTTCCTTCCAAGCATGGCCATGTTATAAGCCCTGCTGGTGATATCTGGAAATCCTTCTGTACTGTTTGCTGTCACAGAGTATTTTGTAATGTTCCTTGTCATGGAAACAATATCCATTTCCTGAAAACCATTCTGACGGATGCCAGAAAAGCCCTTCATTTCATTCGTAGGTACGTTTCCGCAGATACCCATGAGCGGGAATCCATCAAACCACGCATCAGCCAGGCCTCCCAAAGCATTTACAGCACCGGGACCGGAAGTTGTAAAATAAACTCCCATATTCCCACTTGTCCTAGCAAAACCGACTGCCGCAAGAGCGCAGCCTTGTTCGTTATAGCAGACGTGCGTCTTTATTTCATCCTGACGTTTGTATAATGCATCCATAAACGGCACAATATAACCGCCGGCATAACCAAACACATCTGTTACGCCATGATTAATAAGAAATTCCACTAAATATTCTGAACAATTCATATCTCACTCACTCCCTTATTGTTGGATTGTAAGCTTTAGCTAAACAGCAATTCCTCGGGAACCTTCATCAAGGCTTCGAACAAAGCCAAATCCTCTTTGGTTGTTATTTTAATGTTGCTGGTCGTTCCCTTGGCAAAGTACACCCGCTCCCCGCAATGTATGAGCAATGAGCTTGTGAAGGTAAAATTGTGCATGTTCTCTTCTTCGGCCTTTTCATAACATTCCAAAGCAAGTCCGTACCTGAATGCCTGTGGGGAAGCGGTCAGCATAACGTGCTCTCTATCCACATCAGCAATTCCAGACTCAAAATCTTCTGTGTAAACGATTGGAGGATGGCACGCAATGGATGATGAAGCATTACCTTTTTCATGAGATACTCGGATTACTTCATCAATCGCTTTTTGTGGTAGTATAGGTCGTACAGCATCATGAACAATGATATAATCATCCGAGTCGATCTTGTCTTTCAAAAAGAACACGCCATTGCGAATAGAATCATGTCCGGTACTGCCGCCTTCTATAATCCATCGCACCTTGGTCAGCGAGTATTTCTCAACAAGAGAACGAAGATTGTCAATCCACTCCGGTACACAAACAATAACAATACTCTCAATCTGCGGATTACATTGGAATCTTTCGGCTGTATGAACAATGATCGGTCTTCCCTCTACCACAATGAACTGCTTCGGAATATCAGTCTGCATTCGCTTCCCGATACCGCCTGCCAATAAGATCACATAATTTTTCATACTCATATCTTTCAAGCCTTGTCTATCTCTAGCAACATATCCATAAAAGTTTCCATATATTTTTTGTGTGCAATTGTCAAGCGCAGCCATCCTGTGAGACCATCCTTGCCACATAGGATTAGTATGTTTTTTTCTTTCAGGAGATCGGTCAGCTCTCTGGAAGTTTTGTACTTTGGCTTAATGCAAATATAACACCCTTCGGAAGGAAGTGTCTCGTATCCGTTCTCAGCCAGAGCCTTGTTGATGTAATCCTTGCCCTCCAAATACTGTTTCTTCAACTCTGTAATCAACCTGTCGTGATTATCCACAATAGCCTCAGCAAAAAGTAGTGCAATGGAGTTGACAGTGTAGTGGGGCTTATAGTTATTGATGTACCTGATGTTCTCCGACGAGGACATGATGACACCGAGGCGAAGTGAAGGAATGGAAAGCATCTTAGAGAATGTCCGCAAGACAAACACATTATCATATTCCTTCACAAGATCGATGGATGTCTTATCATAGAAATAGTAATAGGCTTCATCAATGATAACGATAGCATCATAATTTCTGGCTTTTTCAATTATTTTAGTAATTTCATTTCTGCTGTAAACATTACCAATTGGCATGTTAGGATTAACAAGAACAACAATTCCAGTATTCTCGTTGATGGCACTTAAAGTGTTCTCTACTTTATAGGAGAAATCACCTTCATATTCGAGCTGCCTGACGTTCATGCCAATCATTTTCGAATATACCTCATACATTGCGAAAGAAGGGGTCACGCAAAGAATATCTTTCCCGGGTTCTCCGAAAACTTTAATGATATATCCCATGCCCACCGTGCTTCCATCTGTGAAAGTAACATTCTCCTTCTCTAAGCCAAGCATTCTGGCATACTTCATGGTTGGGACTGTTTCCTCGGGATAGATAGACAGAAATTCAGGCGTCACTCTGTCCATTACGGATTCAAACAGCCACTGCGGAACACCATCCGGGTTCTCATTCTGATCCAAGCGTATATAAGCTCCTCTTCCCTCAGGCTGCGGAACGCGATAGGTATTTTTAATCTTTTCATTGACGTAATACATGGCAGATCTCCTTTTCTTTATAGATTACAAAATAGAAACAAATAAAATACTGAAATAACCTAAATTCCACCAAATTAACGATTTTTAATTATCTGAAACTCAGTCTGGCATACAAATATTTCATTTTATATCATCAATATTAAGAAAATATCCAAACATAAGGCAGTGAATCTCCTTGATCATTGACAATCGCATAATAAGCAAAATAAAATACAAACCAAGCGATGTAATATAGATATAAAATTGCTTTCTTCTGCTTGTTTTGAATCTTTGACAATACTAAAGGAACAAATATAACTAATGCTATCTGGGAATATCTGGCGAATCTAGTATACCAAGTATTAAATAATCCCAGCATTCGCAAAGGCACTTCCATAACGCAGATTCGAAATAAAATATCAGTATTCTCAGCATCGAATATTTCTTTTCCACATAATATTATCAGAGGAAGTAGCACTGGTATGACATGCAATGCCCACGTCCAGCTAATGGTCATAGTCATACTTGCTGAATACTGAAATGTAGCGAAATATCGCTCAAAGAGAGAAATATGACTAAGTATCTCAAGCAAAAATTTACACAATAACGGGAATGACAGAATCATTGCGATAAGAACAATATTGCGGATTCCGTCAACACCTTTATATTTGTACCGTTTCAGAAACACCATAGCCAAACAAAAAAGAGCAGTTTGATGAAATAGCGAGGCCAAAAGCACCATCAACACAAACGTTTTTGTCCTGTTCTGGATTAAAAACTTATACCCGATTAGAATCAGAACAATCGCAATGGCAAATCTCATGCCGTTCAATGCGTATATATATTGTGTTGATAAATAAATAAACAAAGCAAAAGCAAAATTAATTTGCTTTGAATAATCTTTAATTGCAATAAGAAGCAGGGTAAATAATAGTATTCCTGTTCCCCATAGCAGCCATCTAAAAGACGGAAATATTTTGTTTAAGGCATAATATCCAGGTTCAATATAAAAATAGCTAAAATTCTGGTTGTGTAGGCTCCAATAATCACATATCGATGTTCCGTGTACCGCGTTATAAATTTGCTCATAGTTAAAATAATCTGTGCCAATACCATAGCGTAAACCGAACATAGCTATTACCGGGAAAACAGGCAGACACCCATTAATGCAATATGTAAATGTATTTATTTTCACAACACCTGCTGATAAGTATCTAGTCTTCGCGGTGTTATGAATCTTCTGAAAAATTGCTGCCATTATTAAACTTACTGCGAAAACAGCAAGATATACTAATACGTCTAAAATCATGAGGATATTCTCCGAATCTTAGATTTTAAATTCACAATCTAATTATTAAGTTCGATATTTATCAATGTTGTTCTATGAGCTTCAATAAAATTTCGCATGCATTACCATTTTCAAAGCTTCCAGATGCTTTATGATGCTCTTTAACTCGTTGAATGTACTTATTTTCATCATATTCCAGGATGATTTTTCGCATCTCTTCATTATTGTGTGCAATCGGGTATGGCCAATCGGATGATGGCATGTAAAATCCTCTCTCCTCTTCATACTGTTTGATATCAGGAGCATATAGAAAAATCGGCCTGTACGTAAAAGAATAGTCCCATATCAACGATGAATAGTCTGAAATTACTACATCTGCGCAACATATCAGTTCTTGCATATCAGGGTAGCTCGTGCAATTTATAACATTCAATTTACTCATATCTATGTTTGCAAGTTTAGGATGAAGCCTAATTCCACACACCCATTTACAATGATACCTTTCTTCAAGTGTGCTGATGAGCATACCCGGATCAAGTTCGATGTAATTCTTTACAGCACCCAGATCGGAAAACTCATTCTCTTTTGATCTAAATGTAGGAGCAAATAGAATAAATTTGGTATTATCCGGAATCGCATAATATTTCCTTACTTTCTTTTTTATGCTGTCATGGTCAATAAATAGAATATCGTTTCTAGGTAATCCTGCGCGAATAATCTCTTCTGGCTTATATCCCATGGACTTTGCTTCAAATGCCGAGAAATACTCACAAGAAGATAATATGAAGTCAGTGTTATTAGCATTCATCTCTGCCTGCTTTTTATACCAGTAATTATCATAAACATCCGTACTGGTTTTTTTGTATGGTCCTCCTCCATGCCATGTACTAATGATCCGTTGTTTTTTCCTTTTAGGTAAGTAAGATACTCCTCCAGCATTCGTTATAATTATGCCGCTTGTGATTATTTCCTTGAAATACTTAAAAGAACCTGGAACCACAATAACATCATCAGAATATACTGAGGGCGGTGCTCCATCTTTTATGGGAAATACAATTTTATACTCTTTCTTTGACAAATTATGTAAATAGATATCAAAATATTTTAAGCTATCGCCAAAAGTATATGATAATTCATTTAGCAAAGTTATTTTTTTTTCATTTAACGGAAACAGCCAAAAGAAATGCAGTATAGCCTTGGTAAAGACTTTTTTTAGATAGTTTACATATTCTCTATTCATCAGCAACACGCGCCTCTCTTTTTTATATATAGAATATTATTTATACAGGTGATTTGATTTTCACATTGAACCCCATTTTGTTTCACTTGAGTGAACACGTATTTTCGCTTATTATGTTTTCATAATTAACTTCACAAATCATAATGCAGATACAGTTCTTTATGGCTCCTCATCCAATCAGCCAGTTCTGCCACCATCTGCTCATAGTCTGGTATTCTATAACTAAAATCCCATCTGGTCCGTTTCAATGATTTATCTGCCGCCATCTTGCTAACAGGCACGACTGTCACCTTTTCCTTACGAATATACTTATTAAACAACCGTAACAAATCACACTTGGATATACTGGCGTCTGGTACTGTGTTGTATAATCCGTGTGCCCTCTCCTTTGCTGCCGCTTCCATTGTCATAGCAAGCTGAAGTGTTGTCTGACCAGTCCACATTGCTCCTGTATAGCCAGTCACTTCGCCATGCTGTTGCATGAACCAATTTAGAAGTCCAATACCATTTTGATTTATATCGGGTCCAACAATTGAATTTCGAAGAGTGATGTTCTTATCATCCTCCAATTCCCCAAGAGCCTTAGTACGGTCATAGAATGTACCCCCATCACGAAAATCATCTTCGGTATAATGCCCTCGTTTCCCACTAAATACACAATCCGTACTCATATGAATAACTTGGGTATCTGTTCCATCTGTAAACATGGCAAGTTGATGCGGAAAGAAAGAGTTTAGGTACACTGCATTTGCCTTATGCTCTTCGCAAACTTGATTTAAAAGGCCAATACAGTTAATAACTGAATCAAACTTATTTACACCAACGAGATCCCTTATAAATGTTGCATCCATAGCATCACCAACGATAGAGTTTACCAAGGGAGACTTTGTAAGAGCAACCCCCAGAACATCGTGCCCCCGCTCTTTCAGATAAAGGCTTATCATATGACCTGCCATGCCATTACACCCAAGAACTAAAAATTTCATATTATTCTCCCTTACGCTCTTTCCATGCCTTCAACTCATTGATAACCATTTCACATGTAAGAAGTTTCTTTTTCACTCCTTCAACGTCCAGCAGGTTTGTATTATTAGAATTGAATTCAGACAAACTACTCCGTTTAATATTCCCCTGCGAAAGATATTTCTCGTAATTAAGGTTGCGATTATCGGCTACAACTCTATAAAATCTACCGCAATCCTCTGCTCTTGCGCATTCTTCATTAGTCAATAAGGTTTCGTACATCTTCTCGCCATGTCTGATTCCAATTGTTTGAACCGGATAATCAGGCATTCCAAAGAGTTCTTTGATTGCCTGGGTTAAATCTGATATTGTGCTTGCATCCGCTTTTTGAACAAATAAATCACCTTGTGAGCCGTGTTCAAAGGCATAGAGAACCAGATCCACAGCCTCATCCAGATTCATAATAAATCTTGTCATGCTGCCATTCGTAACCGTCAACGGAAGGCCTTCTTTAATTTTATCAATAAACAAAGGAATAACGGAGCCTCTCGATGCCATTACATTTCCGTATCGAGTACAGCAAATTCGAGTTCTTCGGGGATCTGCGTTTCTTGCCTTCGCTATAATAACCTTTTCCATCATGGCCTTACTTGTACCCATAGCATTAATGGGATACGCTGCCTTGTCAGTAGACAAGCAAACAACTTTATGTACACCGGCCTCAATGGCGGCCGTCAATACATTATCAGTTCCTATTACATTTGTCTTAACTGCCTCTAAGGGGAAAAACTCGCAAGAAGGAACCTGTTTTAGAGCTGCGGCGTGGAATATATACTCTACACCATTAATTGCGGAGCGAATTGTATTTATATCTCTGACATCTCCAATATAAAATTTAAGTTTATCACTATTGTAATGATGTCGCATTTCATCCTGTTTTTTCTCGTCACGGGAAAAAATACGAATTTCTTTTATATCTGTATTAACGAAACGCTCCAGCACTGCGTTTCCAAAAGACCCCGTTCCCCCAGTAATTAACAAAATACTATCTTTAAAGATGCTCATGCTTTATATTTCCACCCTTTCTGAAGTTCCTCAAGCATATCTAATAATCTGTCATTATTTTTATCTTTCGAGTAAACCCTATCAGCAAACTCTCTTGTGTCTTCCCGATAAGCCTTAAGACAGCTTTTGTCTTTTGAAATTTCATTTATTATGTCTATCGCATCATTGATTTCATTTTGAGTAAATGAATATCCGATGTGGTTATCCTTAAAAAGCATATAATACCCAGACTTCTCAACAATGTTTATAACCGGTTTTCCAACTGCCAGTGATAATGCCATCTTGCTCGGCACATTATTACCAATAACACCGTGATGAAGTGGAATTATCTCCATATCACAATAACTGTATATTTCACTCATCCGCTCCTGTTTTTGCCATCCGAAAAACTTTATATTTGAACCCTGCGTTCTGTTTTTAAGTTCCTCAATTTTTACACCCTGACCGACAATGTGAAATTCAACAGTCTTATTATCTTTCAGCGCATTCACAAGCTCAACAAACTCATCCAGACCAAAAACCTGTCCCACATTTCCGGCATATTGGATAATCAATTTAGAAGTATCAATGTTATATTCTTTAACAAAAGTGTTTACGTCTGGTGCTATATATCTGATGCTATCCGAGTCATACCAGGTGTTTACGATAAAAAGTTTATTGGGGTCAGTTTTCTCCTTGACAAGAACATCTCGCATGTCATCAGAAACAACTATGATTCTGTCTGCTAATTTAAAACCGATGCGCTGGATTCTTTTAAGTATATAGTCAAGTATCTTACTTTTAACAACGCCCAGTTCAAAAGCTGACCCGGGAAACACATCGTGAATGTTATATATAATTGGCTT
This sequence comes from [Clostridium] symbiosum ATCC 14940, assembly GCF_000466485.1. Lineage (GTDB taxonomy): Bacteria > Bacillota > Clostridia > Lachnospirales > Lachnospiraceae > Otoolea > Otoolea symbiosa. The sequence goes on from NZ_KE993021.1 coordinate 24,746, forward strand.
GCCATATTTTTTTAATCTTCGAATAGTAAATGATACAGTTGGAACAGACTGTACGAAAAATAAATCAACATCCAAATCTTTTGCCAATTTAGTTGATTCTCGCACAAAACTAAGTCCATACAGATATCTGCCTATAAAGTTCGTCTTTTTCGTTTCTTTAAGCTCAATCGTATGGCATTGGAAATTATGTTGAGCAAGTTGCGGAGGATAATCCGGATTATCTCGAACAGAAACCGCCTCTATTAAATCAACGGAATGTCCTCTCTGAAGCATTTTTTCAATCGTGGTACATAACAAATGATTCGATCCATTATTTCCGGCAAATCCACTCTCATATATGAAAGCTATTCGCATTTTTCTTTCTCCTTTGTCAACCTAATATTCGTAACTATGAAGCACACTGAATAACTCCAAGGGAATACTAAATTATGTTTTCATTTATTCTGCAAATACTCCTTAACTTCATCAACAATACCAATCCGAAACATCCTGGGGTTATATCCGAAATCTCTTGTTGCATCATCATGATCATATACTCTTGGCTCACAAAGCCTTTGAACTTTCTCTCTATAATCAATACGACCAAAGGACGCGCAATACAATCCCCAGGCACCACCGTAAGCGATCCAGAATGGACAGCTGATGAATATGACTTTCTTTCCAAGGTTCTCCCCGATTACGGTGAGCATATCCCGAAGTTGAATTATCTCGCCGCCTGAAAGATTGTAATTATGGCCGCAAGTTTTCTCATTCATTAGAACATCATAATATGCTTTTCCGAGATCCTTATAATGAACCGGCTGAAGTTCAAACCTCGCACTTCTGACAATTGGCATAATCGGAAATTTATCCACTAATGAAATAAATTTCACCACATTCATATCATGAATGTTTCCGTAAATCATAGTCGGGCGCAAAATTGTCAGGATAATGTTGTTCTCTTTGCATTGTTTTTCTACATAATCATCAATGTGTCTGTATTCTTCCCCTGCCGCTTTGTACTTACTATAGATACCTGTTGTGTGTACAAGGATGAGCCGTCTTATATTGTTATACGCAGCAGCGTTAACTATTTCTCTCGACCAGTGGATACCCGCAACATGAATTAGCGTATCACAGCCACTGAGCGAATCAGATAGAAAACTTTCATCAGTAATCTCTCCCCGTTTTATGGTCACATCCGGAAGCAATTTCTCTACTTTTTCTGTCTTTGATGTTTCACGACAGATAACCACAATTCCACCCGGAAATAAAGTTTTCACTTTATCCAGATTTGACGCTATATGATCTATCAGTACTCCTCCTGACTTTAAACCGGTGACCCCGATGAGGACGAGTTTGACATTTGTCATAATGTGTGGTATTTGATTCATACTCTATCTCTTTCTCCTCTTTTTTTCATCTCCCCAGTTCCGCCTTCAACTACTCCGTCGTGCCTGAACACCGACAGAATCGTGCCCAAAAAACAGATACAGTCAAACTGGAAGCTCAGCCGCTTCACATACTCCCCGTCCATCCTGGCTTTCACTGGGATCTCCAGCTCGTCCCTTCCGTTGATCTGCGCCCATCCGGTCAACCCCGGCATCACACCATTGGCCCCATATTTATCCCTCTCCGCGATCAGATCATACTGATTCCAAAGAGCCGGCCTGGGACCGATAATACTCATATCACCTTTCAAGATATTAATAATCTGCGGCAGTTCGTCCAGTGACGTCTTCCGCAGAAATTTTCCCACCTTCGTTATGTATTGCTCCGGATCCGCCAGCATGTGCGTCGGCATATCTTTCGGCGTATCGGTACGCATTGTCCGGAACTTCAAAATATTAAAATGAGTTTTATGAATCCCCACTCTTTTTTGTTTGAACAGAACCGGTCCGGAAGAATCTTTTTTTATCGCTATAATAATCAATAAAAAAAAGGGCGATAAAATCATCAGCCCCAGACCGGATAAACAAATATCTAACCATCTTTTTATATATTTCTGATACATTCTTCTATCACATGCCTCCCCGTATTTACCTGTCCTTTTTTAGTCTTATACCAAACACCAGCGTTCTCTCCTCCCCCAGCATCCGTGTCTTTACCACCGCATACCGCTTATGAAGATTTAACCTGACATCATCGCTGGCAAAGCAGGAAAGCGCTCCTTCCATTGAACGAATCCCGCCGTCCAGTTCCGTCTCCACAACCGTCAGCTTCACGGTCGCATCATCAGCTCTTTCCATCCGTTCTATCGCAGGTTCATCTGCCATTTCCCCGCTGCCGCCGGTTATCATTCTAAGGAATTTCTCCTCTTCCTTCTTCACCGGAACGAATTCATCCGTTCCAGTCCCCAGCAGTCTTGAGAATTTCGGCACCGCCTTCAGATCCATATAGAGCCGTTCCGGCTCCTCCGTGTCTATAAAAACATAGCCGGGAAATAGCGGCCGCACCTGTATCTGCCACTCGCCTCCCAGCCGTTTCATCCATTGTGCATATATTACAAAGCACGATTCATAGCGCTCCCGGCAAAGTATGTTCCTTATAAAGAGCATCAGTTCCTCTTCTTTCCCGGTCACAGTCTGAATTACATACCACATATTCCTGCTCCCTTTCTGCCTTAAAAAGACATAGCTTCGCCATCCCTGGAATTTTATTTGAAAAATCCCAGGATTATATTCACTATTATAACAATACCGTCCGGCTGCATGCCTCAATAGCTGTACAGCCCTCCTGTATATTTTACAAATTTATGAAACCAGAAACTGCATTTCCTCCTGCGCTATTCCCGGCCTCCCGTCATCCCGATCTACCAGGATCCTCTCATCGAATCCGATCCCCGCCCAGACTACTACCTCTTTTCTGGAAACAGGTATTCTGAGTTGGGCAAAACGACGGTGCCAATCATATTTGGCAATCTGATTCTCCAGTCCCTTAAGCGGGCCCTCTGTTATAAAAGACCTTCCCTTTTCTTTATCCTTATAACCGAAGGACATTTTGAGATAATGCCGCTCTCCGCAAAGCTTTCTGAGATATTCCTCTTCCTCCTCGTACACAGAAATTAAATATCCCGGTTCTTCCATGACTCTCAGAATCTTTCTGTAGGCCTCCAGCTCCTCCGACAGCTTGTCGGGCCGGCTGCTCTCCAGAAAAACGTATCCCGGAAACATTTCTTTTTCAACAAGTTTCCAGACTCCGTCTGTACGCCACAGCCTCTCGCAACGAAATGAGAACACTTCCTTAAGAGCATCCGCTGAAATATGCTGCCTGCAGGAGCGTATAATTTCGCCTTCCCGACCGGTTCTGCATTGTAAGACATACCAGCTCACAAAAGCCCTCCTTTTCTTCCAAAAGGTTCGCTTAACTGGTTATTAAGCGACTCTTTTTTTTTGCTAAAAGGGGGATTATCTTCATTTCACAGTAGAGACCCTATTCAGATTGCGCTTTGAAAACGCCTGTTTTGAATAAAAACCGGCATATAAGGAAGAAAAATAAGAAAATATTTTACATTTATTCCCTTAACATTCATTTTTTATCAGTTGACCATCCTCAGAAAGGGTGATATAATTTACAGGAATCGAGCGGAAATGATGAAAACCGTAAAAAAAGAGTCGCTTAATAACCAGTTAAGCGACTCTTTTTTGATTCACAATGATAATTTCACCATATGGACCACACCCGTTTCACGCATCTGCACAGTTTCCGTATCATCAAATAAATTTAACAAAATTATTGTACTTTCACTCAATAATCGTTATGATAGCATTAGAATGACTCATTATAATAAATCAAAAAGGTGGAAAATCATGAACTTTCTTCTAAACAATCCAGTAATTAAAAACAAACGCGGTCAGATTCGTTCCGGTTGGATTATCCTGCTTGTATCAGTGGCTTTGTATGGCATCAGCAACTTACTGACGTTTCTGTCCATAGAGGTATTACGAAAACTGCTGAGCGTCAGCGGTCATTATCCCTCTTCAGGTGAACAGCCGGATGCCGTCTTTTATTGGATAGATGATAATTTTTTACCAATCTACATGCAGATATTATATGATTCAGTTATGATACTGACGCCAATCGCCGCATGGTGTTTAGTGATGAAACGCTCTCTTTCCTCCATGGGGCTGAAGCCCGTCAAAATGAGATATAAGGAGTTATATGCCGGCATGTTCCTCGGCGCTCTCTGCTGTTTCATAGCATTTTTTATTGCAGTCGCCTCCGGCCAGGCAGTTGTCGAATCATGGAAACCATCCTTTTCAATCCTTCAGTTTTGGTGGCTCATTATCTTTGCACTCGTAGCCCTGGGAGAAGAAATCATGAACAGGGGATTTCTGATGTCCACCCTGCGCAGGGTGGGAAGCCTTCCTTTTATCGTGCTGGTTCCCTCTTTTATTTTTGGACTTTTACATCTGGGAAATAACGGGGTGACTTTTTTTTCCGTTTGTAACATCATTCTGGCAGGGCTGTTATTTTCTTATATGTATATAAGTTCAGGTAATATATGGATGTGCATCGGATATCACTTCACCTGGAACTCTTTCCAAGGCCTTGTCTTCGGTATGCCTGTCAGCGGAATTAACGTTACCGGAATGATTACAACACACTTTACTGCCGATAACTTTATCACAGGCGGTATCTTCGGAATAGAAGGCGGTATTTTAACGACGCTGGTAACCCTGCTTGGATTTTTATTTGTTAAATACTACTACCGCAAATCCACATATGATTTTATTAAAGATGTGTGAAGCTGCTAGCCTTCCGGCCTTACCACCATATCCAGCAGCTCCGCCAGAGGCTCCATCGCATTCCTGGCCTCTTCATATGTATTGTTCTGGGCGCCCACCTCAATCAGCGCCGAACACGGCCGGACATGCTGATTATAACGCAGGCCCTTCAAATAAATCTTTCTCGTAAATCCGGGGTAACAGGCGTCGGCACAGAGCTTCATCTGAAAACTGAACGCCATGTTATCCGCCCTATACGGATTTTTCAAATATTCAATCGGGCCTTCCGGAGTCTGGCTGGTTCCGTTAAAAAACATGATGGTAGCAGTCGGTTTTCCATTTATCTCTTTTACAAGATGCGTCGTCTCCTTCACGCCGTCCCTGTGAATATCGAGAACCACCTGAATTGACGGATATTTCTGTAAAATTGCCGTGACTCCTTCTAATGAATATGTATAAGCCTTGCTCCGATCCAGCTTTCCATCCCTAAGGTCATACACCGACGTGTCATGTATCACATTATAGCCTTTCTGCTGCAAAAGCTCCGTGAGGTAATTTCCTACCCCGACAATTGTTGCTTCTTTATTGCCCTCATGAAAATCGGTAAATTCCTCCTGGGAGTGTGTATGGTAAATCAAAATCTGGGGTTTATCGTTCCCCTGTGTGAGAGCAAAATTCTCAGATAAAAAAGTACCGGCGCTCATCATGTCCCTGCCGGCCGTCGTTGTGGGATGAACCGTATAAAAATGCTTCATCAGGAAATCATAGTCGGCAAGCTGCTCCGAAACATATTTGATCCCCGAAGCGCTGACAGTCCCTTTATTTAACAGCGCGTCACCGGCCGGACGACCGCCTGATATCCGGCTGCCGGCCTGATTTTGTCCTCCGGCGGTCTGTATTAAGTCTTCCTGTCCTTTTCCCTGGTTCTGCCCCTGTACCGCGCCATCTGTAAGTTCATTCTCTCCGTAAGCTCCGGAATTATCCGTCAGCTCTTCCGTATCCCTGTATGTAGTAACCCCTCCCGAAGTCAGTACGCTGCTGCCCTCCAAATCTCTCACAAGGCACTCATACTCTTTTAAAATCCGGCTGCTCTCCAGATAATCTGCATAAGAGGGATCCGGCTCCAGCTCCCTGCGGAGCTTTTCCTGTCCGCCTTCCGCCATCCTGTAGTAAGGTACCTGTTTCAGAATAAAACCGGCCAGCCGGCCGGCCATATCCTCTGCCTCATCTTTCATATTTCCATATCCTGCTTCAGAAAATCCGGCCGACGGATACCAGTTCTTCCATATAAAAAGGGCCGTCCTGCTCTCAAAGCCCCCCATTGAGCCCGTAATGATATTCCACGCGGCTGACGGCAGTCTCCCAACCGCCCTGCCTGCAAAAAAAGCAAACAAGAACAGGCACAGGATTGCTGCTGCCGGCCGGAATATGGATATTTTTCTGTTCCCTGCAATATACTCTCTGATAATTCTTATTTTTCCCGGCCTCATGTCTGTCCCGCCTTAAAAATTCTCTCCTTCTACCATTCTATGCAGAAGCCGGTTCTTTTTACCAGATTCTTTCCAATTTCTTCCTCCCTCGGACCTGTACGGGGTTACTGTTCATACGGTTGTGTTCCGCGAGGTGTTTTCGTGCGTATTCTGCACGAAAATCCCGAGTTGCACGGCGCGACGCGCTGAAAAGTAAACTTTTCACCACAATCAACGGCGTTTTCTTGCCGTTTCTGTGCATCGCGAAGCATGTTATTGTTTACGGCATGCCGCTTTTTGCATGGTGTGAACGGTAATCTGTACGGAACAGCCCTTTTAACTCTTCTTTCCGTACAACGCCCGGTGTATTCCCTCCGATACGGTAAAACTCAGCTGTTTCACCCTCTCGTCAATATCCTGGGGAGTCACAAACATCGGTCCGAATTCCGGCTCCATCAGCTCACGTATCAGTTCATACTGGCTTTCCGGATCCAAATCTTCCATATATTTTGCATAGCCTTCCGTACCGCTGTTCATAGCCAATGTATGGATCAATGCCTCAACAGTTCCATGAACGATCGCTGCTGCCCCCACTACAGTCGGTATTCCCAGGGCTGCAACGGGCACGCCAAGGCTGTCTTTCGTCATGCTGTGCCTGTGGTTTCCGACGCCTGAGCCCGGATGAATCCCCGTATCCGTGAGCTGGATTGTGGATGCGAGACGCCTCACATTCCTTGCCGCCAGGGCATCAATAGCCAATACCATGTCCGGCTTCGTCTCGTCTACTACTCCTTTTACAATTTCGGCCGTCTCCATTCCCGTCTGTGCCATAACTCCGGGAATAATTCCGCTCAATACAGGCAAATCATTTCTTTCACAGAAATCCTCGCCATACTCACCGAGAAAATGCCTGGTCATCTGCAGGTTATCCACGACCCGGGGACCGAGGGAATCCGGCGTCACCTGGATATTACCGAGTCCCACGACAAGAACTGAGGCTTTTTCTTTCTTATTCGGACACATTTTTTTAATCAGAAGATTCAATTGTTTTCCAAGCTCCTCGGCTACCTCTTCATGGTATCCGTCATCCTTTTCCGCCATATCCGGCACGTCAAGGGTCAGATATGTTCCCACCGGTTTTCCCATGGCCCGCGCTCCCTGCTCATCCATAATCGAAACTTCCGTCAACCTGATATGACTGTTTCTGTGGTGCCACTCCCGAAGCGCCACTCCCTTTATCTCCCCGCCGTCCCCGGCAAAGCTTTCCTGTTCTTCCACCGCCAGGTCGGTCCTGGCTTCAAATGACGGAAGCTCTCCTATTTTATTTTGATCGGTATTACTGTTATTCTTCCGGTTAAACATCGAAAATCTCCTTTCATGCCATCTCTTCCTAGTTTTTCTGTTTTTGTTCTAAAATATACCGGAAAAACTGTATAATTCCGGAAAATACATATTGACATCCCTGACTTTATTCGATAAAATACAATAGTATGTTTACATTGAACTGTCCGTGTCCAGGCTTTAATGCAAACCAAAGAATTGATAATATATGATATATCAGATGGAGGTGTACAGATTGGCTAACATTAAATCTGCAAAGAAGAGAATTTTAGTAGCTGAAACAAGAGCTGCAAGAAACAAAGCAATCAGATCCAAGGTTAAAACAGTTACCAAGAAAGTTGAAGCTGCTATTACTGCCGGTGACAAGGCTGCTGCACAGGCTGCATTATTAGTTGCTATCAGCGAGATTGACAAGGCTACTTCCAAGGGAGTTTACCACAAAAATACAGCTTCCCGCAAAGTATCCCGTTTATCTAAAGCCGTTAATGCAATGGCTTAATTTTTGGAACTTTCAATTTATACAATCAATTAACCCATTATAATAGAAAAAAGGTTTCCGCTTGGTGTGGCGGGAACCTTTTTTCTGTATGGAGATTTAACTGAGGCCCGGAGGACGCGTCC
>NZ_KE993022.1 GCF_000466485.1 [Clostridium] symbiosum ATCC 14940
GTTCCGGCGGCGTCCTCACCTGCTTAACTAAATCCCCAGATAACAACGTATCACCAATCTACTCGATTGACACATTTCCCCGCTTATTTTATACTGGATAATATGATATTCTTTAAGGCTGTATCACAAATCAGCCAGGAACCTGAACCGATACTTGAGATTAAACAACTAAAGGAGTAACTATTTTATGAATCCAACCACACAATCACGTTCCCCCTACTGGGATATTGTAAAAGGAATCGGCATCATTGCGATCGTTCTCGGACACAGCTGTTATTTTGCCGTAGGCTTTGTCTATCTCTTCCATTTGGCGCTGTTTTTCTTCGTCTCCGGCTACCTGTACAGCGAAAAGAAATACGGGGATGCTCCCTTTGCCTTTTTCGGCAACCGCTTTGCCGGAACATGGCCCCGATACGTTTTTTATACCTCCTGCTTCGTGCTGCTCCACAATTTCTTTGTAAGCCGGGGGCTGTATCAGAACCAGGAGCTGTATAATCATACAAAGATGCTGGCTCAGATTTGTACAAATATCTCCTTTACCGGTTCGGAACCGGCACAGGGAGCGCTTTGGTTTGTTCCCGCCTGGCTGGCTGCATCCGGCCTGTTCGGCGGTACCGTTTGGTTCGGCCGTACCGTTTCAAAACGAATCGGAAGGCCGGGACTCAAGGTATGGCTGATTGGCTTTGCATGTGCCGCCGTCGGCGCCGCAGGAGTATTCCTGAACATGAGAAAGGTGGGAATTGCCTATAACCTGCATGCTTCCTTTGTCGTCGTTCCCATCTACTTTTTTGCCTACCTGCTGCGCTGCTGCTGTTCCGGCTTTAAGAAATACACCACCTGGTACGGATGTGTCATCAGCGCCGGTATCCTGTATTTCATCAACGCAAAGCTGGGAATTTATATTCTGCTTGACGGAATGGTGATACCGGGCTTATGGTTCTACGTCATCTCGCTGATCGGAATCTATTTTTGTCTCTCACTTGGAACGCTGATGGAAAAATCAGGAGCGGCATCTAAATTCCTGTCATTTCTGGGGCGCTACTCCTTTGAGATTATGGCAATTCATTTTGCCGTGTTCAAATTTGTAGACTATGCCTACGCCAAATTCTGGCTCAGATCGGTTCCCGAGAATCTGGCCGGTTTCCCGACCGGATTCTCCCATGAACTCTGGCCGCTGTACCTTATCGCCGGAACACTGATACCTGCTTTTATCGGATGGGTTTCTACTCGTATTTCACGATTTCTTTTTTCAACCGCTTCATAATTTTCTTTTCAAGCCTGGAGATGTAGGACTGGGAGATACCGAGGAGGTCGGCTACCTCCTTCTGTGTCATCTCATCCTCATTCTCCGTTCCCAGACCGAAGCGCAGCTCCACAATTTTCTGTTCTCTCGGATTCAGCCTGCTTATAGCCGTGTTTAAAAGACTTTTCTCTATCTCATCTTCCAAATCCCGGTATATAACATCTTCATCCGTGCCCAGAATATCGGATAGCAGCAGTTCATTGCCATCCCAGTCCACGTTCAGCGGCTCATCGATGGATACCTCCATCTTCGTCTTATTGTTCCGCCTCAAATACATCAGGATTTCATTTTCGATGCATCGTGACGCATAGGTGGCAAGTTTGATGTTCTTGTCAATATTAAAGGTATTGATTGCCTTGATAAGTCCGATGGAACCAATGGAAATCAGATCCTCCACGCCGACGCTGGTATTGTCAAATTTCTTGGCTATGTAGACTACAAGCCTGAGGTTATGTTCAATCAGCTTTGATTTTGCCTGGGCATCCCTTTCCGTTCCCAGTTCCTTCAGGACCTCGGCCTCCTCCTTGCTGCCTAAGGGAGCCGGAAGAATATCTGCACCGCCAATATAATGGACTTCGCCCTCTTTCTGAAGAAAAACAGATTTAAATGTCGGAACCATCTTGAGACGGAATTGATTTGGTACTGCTAACTTTATAACCATGGTTTCTTTCCTCCTTAATAACCATATCTTTTTTATTCTCATATTCTCATTACATGATACCAGGGTCAAAAGGTTGGAAATCTGATGCAAGCTTGCTTGCATGAAGATTTTTAATCTTGGGACATCCGGTCTTTTTATACCCAAAGCTTTTCATTCAGCAATATCTGATAGGAATCATTCTGTGACAGTTTCTCTTCCGATATTGCGATATACGGTTTTTCTATGATTTTTTTCTGTCCTTCTTTTTCAATCTCCATCCTGTCTGCCCTGACAGCCGGTAAAATCCCGCTGTCCTTTCCGACCGACCGGAAGGGGACGAATATAACCGCATTAACGGTCCCGAACAGCTCCGTACAGCTGGCAGCCGATATGACGCTGACCGGATTCCCCGTATAAGGCTCTGTCAGCCGGTTGCCCGTATCGAGAAACCCAGTAAAGCTGGCCTCTCTGCCCTGATACTCTATCAGGACTTTGTATAAATGACCGTTGCCCGCCGCGCTCTCCGATACCATCCTCCACAGATACAATGTTAAAATGATACTGAATCCCACTGCCGCCGCATAAAGATAGATAGAGGTATAGAAGCCGCCGGCCCGGAACAGTTCCATCAAACCTGCCAGTATCACTGCGGACAGATACAGGCCTGCCACAATTCTGAGAAGCGCTCTCAGATCCTTAAACTTAAATGCCAGAGCCGTCATCAGTGCGCTGGCCGCGCAATATGTAACAATTGACTGGAGAAAAAAAACAGGAAAGGGAAAAATGGTCACAGCCAGCGCGTAAAAAGCTCCCGCCATGCTGGCCAGAAATATTCCTCCCTTTCGTGTCTCCAGCTTCATCACTTTTTTTACAACCGTGAGAAGCAAAAAATCTATTGTAAAATTGTTGGCCAACACCACATCCGCATAAACGTTGTATGTCACCGTAAAGTATCTCACCCCTCTGTCTGACGGTACTGTGATCCGGTCTGCAAATTTCCCCCGAAACCATTTTCAGGAGCGCATTCAAGCCGGACTCTGACCTGACAGTAGTCATTATAAATTCCCGGGCTTGTGTTTTTTGTCAAATCCGGAAAGTTAATTCCTGTTTTTGATCGTCATATTTCGAAATGAACTGCGTATGGAGGTTCCCGGCCTTTCCAGCAAGGAATCGTTCCTGATTTTTGCCGTTCTCCTTTTGGTTACAGGCTCTCTTAATAAATGACGCAGCGCCTTGCACTGCTGAAAAACGTAAAAAAAGAGACAGAAACCTGCTCTGCGGGTTTTTGCCTCTTTTTTTGTCTTCAGTATATTGTTGGATTTCATTAGAAAATGTCGAATAGGAGAGGGAAATCTGTTATTACACCAAAAGAGCCGCAGCGCTCATGCACTGCGGCCAGGATGCTCTAAATTCTGCTGTTTATTTTATACGGACCGATAATTATTTCTTATTTTTCAGGAAATCCGGAATGTTAATCTGGGTTTCTCTCTGCATCGGACGGTATGGCTGTACCGGCGTGGACGGCTGAGCAGGAGCCTTGGGCTGCTGCGGTACGGCTGCGGAAGGTGCCCTGTAAGTAGGCGCCTTATAGGTTGGTGTGGATGTTGCGGCCGTTTCCCTGCCCGCTCCCTGAGGAGCAAAGGAGGCTGCCGGTTTTGCCTTGAAAGGCGTTGTAAACTCAGTCATGGCTTTTGATACAGGCGTGTTAACCCCATGGGCATCCAGACCGGTTGCAATGACTGTGATGGTTGCTTCATCCTGTGCATTCTCATCAAACATGGCGCCAAAGATAATATTGGCATCATCTCCTGCCAGCTCCTGCACATAAGTTGCAGCGTCGTTAGCCTCGATCAGGCTGATGTCACCGGAAATATTGATAATAACGTGGCTTGCGCCTTCGATGGTTGTCTCTAACAGAGGACTTGCCACAGCCTGTTTAACGGCTTCGATCGCTTTGTCGTCACCCTTGGCATGTCCAATACCGATATGTGCGATACCCTTGTCAATCATAACAGTCTGCACATCGGCGAAGTCCAGGTTGATAAGGCCCGGAACATTGATCAGATCGGTTATACCCTGAACGGCCTGCTGAAGCACCTCATCCGCCTTCTTAAGGGCGTCTGGCATCGTGGTACGGCGGTCTACAATCTCAAGGAGTTTATCGTTAGGTATTACAATCAGAGTATCTACATTGGCTTTTAACTTTTCAATTCCTGAAAGGGCATTGCCCATACGTGTCTTGGCTTCAAAGCGGAACGGCTTGGTCACAACGCCTACCGTCAGGATTCCCATATCCTTTGCAATTCTGGCAATAACCGGAGCCGCACCTGTTCCTGTGCCGCCGCCCATACCGCAGGTTACGAATACCATATCTGCACCTTTCAGTGCCTGTGCCAGCTCTTCCTGGCTCTCTTCCGCTGCTTTCTCGCCAATCTCCGGCTTAGCGCCTGCTCCCAGTCCTTTGGTCAGCTTTTCACCGATCTGCATCGCTGTAGAAGCCTTACAAAACTGCAGCGCCTGCTTGTCCGTATTGATTCCTATAAATTCAACACCTGCAATATTTTCTTCAATCATGCGGTTTACTGCATTATTTCCCGCTCCGCCAACACCGATTACTATGATTCTGGCAGAATTCTCTGATTCATTTATTTTAATCTCTAACAAGATAGTTCCTCCTTCACTTATCCATCTGATCTTGTTTATCTTTATAATCCGCAGCCGACGGCGCCTGTATACATTACCTTTATTACTGCTGCCGAACAGCTACAATAATCCGTAACAGTTCAGACAGGCATGAACTGTTACGGCATCCGCTAATTAAATCGCTGCGCGATGAGCCGGATGCTCGCTGCCACTACCTTTTGCACGGTCAGCACAGCAAATGCGCTGACCTGTCTGAACAGCTACAATAATCCATCTCTGTTCTGGGTTATCAAAATCTAGTCTATCTAATACTATATTTGATTTTCCGTAAAAAATCAACTGTGAATTTCATAAAATATTACTTATTTTGTTTTTGTCGGATCCTTTTAATCGTTTATCCTGTATGTTTTTAGCGGCCCGTCTTTTAATCATCCTGTTCAAAACGGTATGATGGGTTTGAATTGGTTTCATCATACGTATCGAGGTATAATGTTCCGTCAAGCGCTGAATACGTATTGAGAATATCCCTCAGTTCCGATATCTTTCCGTTCATCTGGACATTGCTTCCCAGCTCCACCTGCAGCTCTCCAACGGTAAGTGTTGCTTCCCGCTGGCTGTTAAAATGAATCCGCTCCGCCTTTATATCATACATCTCAAGAACCTGGGTCAGATTCAGAATCTCGTCAAAAATTCTGGCATCCTCCACAGGCAGCGGTTTGTGCAGAACAATCTGGCCGAAGCGCAGCCCGCTGATCATCGGAATTCCCGGCAGCTTATCATTGGTACTCTCAACAATGATACCGTCCTTATCGAAATACATCAGGCTGTTCATATAAGAAACATATCCAACCACACTTTTTTCATATGTGATAATCTCCACATTGACAGGACTTCTGAATACTATTTTATAGTCTTCCACAAAAGGAATCGTCTTATGTGGACGGAAACGATACTGATAATAGCAGTAAACGGGATTTTTGCTTAATTTTGTATCAAAAATCATGCTTTCTATCTGCTCATCCGTATATCTCTCGTTACCGCTCACCGTAACGCTTTTAATCCTGACAGAAAAAAGGACGGCAAGTAACAGCAGCACAGTCAGAAAAATTCCTGCAGTTACCAGTTTTTTTCTGTTTTTATTCACTCTTCTCAACTGTGCACCTCCTGTTTACTTCCCGCCCGGCGGTTCTGCCGCTGCAATTTTATCTCACTCCATATAGCGGATGCAGGCCCCCATCCCGGATAAATCACGGCAGATGTCTTCATATCCCCGCATAATGTATTCACAGCTTTGGATGATCGTAGTTCCCTCGGCCATCAGGCCGGCCGCCACCAGCGCGGCGCCTCCGCGCAGATCCCAGGCATTCACCTCGCACCCTTTCAGCAGAGGACGGCCCTGGATTTTTGCGATATCTTCCTCGATGACAATTTCGGCGCCCAGCTTCTGAAGCTCATTTGCCGTTTTGAAGCGGCTTTCAAAAATCTTTTCTTCGATAGTGCTGATTCCGCGCGCACGGCTCATCACAGCCATCATAACCGACTGTAAATCCGTAGGGAATCCCGGATACGGCCCTGTTTTGATAGACGCCGCGCTCAGCCGGCCGGCAGCTTTGAGATAAATAAGCTCCTCTTCTTCGAAGACGGCAGCCCCCATCTGCTTTAATACCGATGTGACCGTCTTTAATCCCTGGCTGCCTGTGCCTGTCAGGAGAATCTCCCCTCCGGCCCCTGCCGCAGCCAGAAGATATGTTCCTCCGGCTATCCTGTCACCGCCTACGGTAAATTCGGAATCGTGAAGGGGAAGTCCGCCTTCGATCACAAGCACGTCACCGCCCACTCCTCTGACGGAAGCCCCCATGTTATTCATAAAGCGGCACAGTTCCACTATCTCCGGCTCTTTTGCGCATCCGTTCAGAACCGTTTTACCCGAAGCAGCCACTGCGGCAAAAATCGCATTTTCAGTCGCCCCGACGCTGGGAAACGGAAAATCGACAACCGTTCCGCGCAGCCGCGGTACACTGGCTCTGAGCGGCTCATCTCCCTGCCCTTCCCTGATTCTGGCTCCCATCTTTTCGAGGGCCATCAGATGAAGGTCTATGGGACGTTTTCCTATCATGCAGCCGCCGGGATAATAAACCTCGGCTTCTTTGCATCTGCCTAAAAGCGCTCCCAGCAGCATAATGGAAGAGCGCATCTTCTCCATCTCCGCCTTGGGAATGGAAAAACGGGACAGCCCTGCCGCGTCAATCGTCAGGCTGTGCCCATCCAGGACGCAGCTGCATCCCAGAGAATCAAGTATCCCCATCATACAGAACACATCCTGTATTCTGGGGACATTATTAATGACCGTTATGCCATTGTTCAGAACCGCTCCCGCCATCATCGGAAGAACCGCATTTTTTGAACCCTGCACTGTAATTTCACCTTTTATCGGGCA
This sequence comes from [Clostridium] symbiosum ATCC 14940, assembly GCF_000466485.1. GTDB lineage: Bacteria > Bacillota > Clostridia > Lachnospirales > Lachnospiraceae > Otoolea > Otoolea symbiosa. The sequence continues at coordinate 7,024 of NZ_KE993022.1, forward strand.
CAGCCCCCGGACCTCTATCGCAGACAAGAAAAACCCCTCCCATTTGTCTTCTATATACTATCCTATGTGAAATATGAACTTTTGTGCAGCTTTTTATCTGATTCCGTGTACGGTTCGGTGTGAAACGGCGGTTTTACCGCCGTCCCCTACTGCTCCAGCTTAATCTGGTTCGATACGCTAAGCACCAGCCCCATCTCCAGCATCAGAAACAGTACCGATGTGCCTCCATAACTGATAAACGGCAGTGTAACGCCCGTGTTGGGGATCGAGTTGGTAACTACGGCAATATTCAAAATAACCTGAATGGCGATATGCGCCATTACTCCCGTTACAATCATGGCGCCGAGAAGATCGGGGGCATTGCCCGCAATCACCATGAACCGGTAAATCATAAACATAAAGATCAGGATCAGGGAGATTGCCCCGAATAAACCAAGTTCCTCACAGATAATAGAAAAAATCATATCATTCTGCGCCTCGGGTACAAATCCCAGCTTCTGGAGGCTCTCGCCCAGCCCTTTGCCGAATAATCCGCCGGAACCGATGGCATACAGACCCTGAAGCACCTGGTAGCCGCCGGAACGTGAATACATAATTGGATTCTTCCACACATTGATACGTCCCAGCTGGTAATCCTTCAATATATGCATATTCACCAGTATATGGCCGATATAAGGAGCTGCGGCCAGCAGCCCCACTCCGGCTCCGGCACAGGCGAAAAAGGGCCACTTGATTTTACATGCCACAAAAAGCATGACAAACACGATACCGCAGATAATAATACCCGAGCTTAAGTTATTCGCCGTAACCAGGAGAGCCAGAGGAAGAGAAAATCCAATGATAACAAGCGTCGGCCTGAGTTTGTTGATTCTCGTTCCCAGCTCGGCTATGAAAACCGCCACAAAGAGAATCAGAGATATCTTTACAAGCTCCGTGGGCTGGAACTGAAGCATGCCCGGCCCGACCTTCAGCCATCTCTTTTTACCGTGGGACGCTACGCCCAGAGGGCTGAACATGGTGAGCAGCATGGTAATCCAGGAAAGAGCATATCCCAGCACGGCAAACCTGGCAAACCAGTGATAATCAATCTTTGAGACTATGTACATGACAACAAAACTGCCGCCCGCAATCGCCGCCTGCCTGATTGCAAAATACGCAGGATTATCATAATCGAGCTGCGCCTTATAGGAGCTGGCACTGTAGATCATTACAAGTCCGAACACAGTCAGGAAAATGATTGTGAACAACAGGCTGTAATCATAAAATCGATGCGGTTTCTTTTTCTTCTTTTTCCCCGTATCAGGCATTAATTCCTACTCCTCATCCCTAAGGTAAGCCCAAACGGTGAAAAGTCGTATAAACGTCCTTTTCACCGCCCACAAAGCAACTATAAAATAAGAGATAAATGGTTACAGGCCCCTTACATATTCTTTAAATTTCGTTCCCCGCTCCTCAAAGTTTTTAAACTGTCCCCAGCTTGCGCAGGCAGGAGAAAGGAGTACATTATCGCCCGGATTTGCATAGGATGCACATACCTGGACTGCTTCCAGCAGATCTTCCGCATACATGATATCCGTAAATCCATGGCGTTTGGCACATTCTGCAATTTTATCTCTGGTCTGTCCGATCAGTACGAGGTACCGTACCTTTCCATCAAAACTTTCAATCCACTCATCAAATTCGGAATGCTTGTCATAGCCCCCTGCGATCAAAATCGTCGGCCCGGGCATTGCCTTAATTGCCTGCATTGCCGCATCCGGATTTGTACCCTTGGAATCATTATAGTATTTTACGCCAAAGCGCTCGGTAACAAATTCAATTCTGTGCTCCACCGCCTCAAACTTCCGGATCACTTCCTGAATTTTTTCAAGCGGAACATCCATATTCATGCTGATGGCGACTGCCGCCATTACGTTCTCATGGTTATGGCGCCCCAGCAGCTTCAGCTCACTTATATCCACAATCTCCGTCACCTTGCTGCCGTCATTGTAAACAATCTTTCCGTCTTCCAGATAGTAGCCCTTTTTCAGTTTCTCGCGGCTGGAGAAATAGACCACATTAATCTTGAGCGTTTCACCGAATTCCCGGAGTACGGTATCGTCATAATTGAGGACACAGGTATCGCCGTCCTTCTGGTTCTTTGTAATGCTCTCTTTTACCTGCGTATAGCATTCCATTGTCTTGTGGCGGTCCAGGTGATCCGGCGTGATATTTAATATCGCGCTGACATTGGGACGGAAATCCATAATCGTCTCAAGCTGGAAACTGGAAACCTCGGCCACGGTAACGGAAGACTCCTCCGTCTCCAGAGCATGCGCCGTATATGGCTCCCCGATATTTCCCACTACGAAAACACTGTCATAAAACGATCTCATAATCTCGCCGGTCAGCGCCGTTGTCGTCGTCTTTCCGTTAGTTCCCGTAATTGCTGCCAGCTTTCCTTTGGCACAGTGGTATGCAAGCTGAATCTCGCTCCAGATAGGTACTCCCGCCTCGTCCAAAACGGTTACAAAAGGAGCGTCCAGAGGAATACCGGGACTTATCACTGAAAGCTCAACACCTAACAGATCCGTCCTCTTAAGTTCCCCCAGAACGACAGATACCTTTGCATCTTCATCAAAGTTCTTCTTGATCTTCTCTGCATCCAGCTTATCATTTCCGTCATAAAGCACCACTTCCCCGCCCTTGGCAAGAAGAAGTTTTGCGGCTGCAATACCGCTGATTCCGGAACCTGCTACTAATACTTTTTGACTCATCGTCCATTCCTCCTATAATCCTAAGTAAGCTACAAGGCAAAGGATTGCCGTTATAATCGAAAATACGGCCACGACTCTTGTCTCAGACCATCCGCAAAGCTCAAAATGATGGTGAATCGGAGCCATTTTGAAAATACGCTTGCCGCCCGTTTTCTTAAAATATGTCACCTGTATGATGACCGACAGAACTTCCACCAGATAGATCAGTCCCACTACGGCTATGAAAAGGGGCATCTGCATCATAAACGCGCTGGATGCCACAAAGCCTCCCAGAGCCAGTGAACCCGTGTCTCCCATAAACACCCTGGCAGGATATACGTTAAACAGCAGAAAGCCCAGGAGACTGCCCACAACGGCTCCTGTAATCGGGCTGATGCCGCTGTTCTCACCGATAGCCACAATTGTAAAGAAGGTAGCTACCAAAATGGTGACACTGGTACAAAGGCCGTCAAGGCCGTCGGTAAAATTCACACCGTTGTCTGTTCCCAGAACGATAAAGAAAAGTGCCGGAACAAAAAGCCAGACCGGCATAACCAGGTATTGCCCCGTGAACGGAATAAGCATCTGCGTTCCGATCTCATCAGACGTAATAATATAATACGCAAAGATTCCCGTAATAATGATTTGCCCGGCGAGTTTCTGTCCGGGATTAAGTCCCTCCGAACGCTTCATGACAATCTTTATATAGTCGTCCAGGAAACCGATGACGCCGAATCCTGCGGTAACGAACAGGACGGGGATAATCTTCGGATAATCTTTCAGGTATAAGAGCGATGTAATAATAATGCTTGAAAGAATTACCAGTCCTCCCATCGTAGGAGTTCCCTGCTTTTTCAGATGGGCCTGGGGGCCGTCGTCCCTGACCTGCTGTCCAAATTTCAGTTTGTGAAGAAACGGTATCACTATCGGACACAGAATCGCGCTGATTACAAATGCGATAATTACCGCCAGTATTGTCTCATTTACCATGTCACACCTCTAATTCTTATGTAGTCTCTGCCTTATTATTTTCTATCATTCTAATTTTACTACATACGAAGATAGTATACGTCTTTTTAGTAGAATAATCAACCTTTTTTGTTCTGCCGTGAAGTCTGGCGTAACAGTTCGGACAGGCAGCTGCTAAGGCATAATGGAGATTTAGCCAAGGCCCGGAGGACGCGTCCGGTATGGTGAGGGGGCTGGCTGAGTCTTCC
>NZ_KE993023.1 GCF_000466485.1 [Clostridium] symbiosum ATCC 14940
GGACGCGTCCTCCAAACCTCAGTTAAATCTCCAGTTTGTACAATAATAAATATATTTTTAATTGAATTGACATATATTGGTAAAGAAACTGAAATCAATTTATTAAGGAGGACTATGATTAAGAAGATATTATGCATATTACCGGTTATCACACTGTTGTACATGGCGCCCGGGACCTTGTTCGCGGCGGAGGGGGAAACGTTGGGAGCAGTGCAGACGGCAGTAGAACAGATTGCAGCGGAACAGACGGCGGAGCAGCAGACAGAAACGGAACCTGCCGCTGCGGCTATGGCTTATGGACCGGCGGCGGAGGCTGCGGCGGGAACGGAAGCGGCGGCACAGGACGGAAACGGCTCAGAGGCTCAGACTGTTGAGAGCGAGGAAGAGGAAGCGGTGGCACAGCCGGCGGCCTATACGGAGGAAGAGCTTTACGTGATGGCTCATGTGCTGGCCGGAGAATGCCAGAGCTGCCCGGATCAGGAACAGCTTTATGTGGGCTCTGTTGTTTTAAACAGAAAAAATCATCCTTCATTTCCAAACACGATCAAGGGAGTTGTCTTCCAGAAAGGACAGTATTCCTGTACAAGGGACGGAAATTATTACAGGGAGCCGACGGAGCGCAACTGGGCAAATGCCAGGACGCTTCTCGAAAACGGCAGCGTGCTTCCGGCCAATGTCATATGGCAGTCGGGCGGCAGACAGGGAAAAGGCGTCTATGTGAAAACAAGGTGGCATTACTACTGCTATTAATTTCCTGTTCTTTTTATTGAAAATATGCTAATCTTAATAACAACGAATCCATAATCAGTTTTAACAGAGGAGACAGAAGATATGAGTAAAACATTTGAAAAATTAAGTGGATATTTGGAAAAAGCAATGGCGATACAGGCATCAATGGTGCTGTTTGAGTGGGATAATGAAACATTGGCTCCAAAGGAAGCGGCGCCTTTTACATCGAAAGTAATCGGCTCCTTATCTGCACAGTACATGGAGATTATGATATCGGAAGAAGTGAAGGAGCTGGTTGACGCCTGCCGGAATGAGCAGGGGCTTACAGAGGCAGAGCAGGCGATTGTCAGGGAGGCGGCCGAAGAAATTGAAAAGCTTCAGTGTATTCCTCCCAGGGAATACCGGGAATTTGCCGAGTTGACCTCCAAGGCGACCAGAATATGGGCAGAGGCGAAAAAAGAGAAGAACTTTAAAAAATTTGCTCCGGTGCTTAAGGACATCGTAGGCTACCAGAAGAAATTTGCTTCTTACCGCGCAAAAGACGGAGAGAAGCTGTATAATGTGATGCTGGATTCCTATGAAAAAGGTTTCGATATGGAAACGCTCGACCGTTTCTTTGACGAACTGAAAGAGAATATTGTTCCTATGCTTCATGATGCGGCAGAGCGGTCAAAGAAAGTGGATGACAGCTTTCTGACCGCTGATTATCCCGAGCAGGCGCAGGAAGAAGCGGCCCGGTTTCTGGCAGAATATGTGGGACTTGATTTCGGCAGGGGTGTGCTGGCTGTCAGCGCCCATCCGTTTACAACAAATCTGCACAACCACGATGTCAGAATTACAACGCACTATGGAGAGAGTATTGATTCCTCTATCTTTTCGGTAATCCACGAAACGGGCCATGCCCTTTATGAACTGGGGATACGCGATGACCTGACCCAAACACTGGTTGGGCAGGGAGCATCCATGGGTATGCACGAGTGCCAGTCCCGGTTTTTTGAAAACATTATAGGCAGGAACAAGGCGTTTTGGGAGCCGATTTTCGATACGGTGGCGGATATGTTCGGGACTCCGTTAAAGAGCGTGAGCCTGGATGCCTTCATTGCAGCTGTCAATAAGACGGTTCCGGGACTCATCAGAACAGAGGCAGACGAGCTTTCCTATGCCCTTCATGTGCTGGTACGCTATGAAATTGAGAAAATGATGATCGAAGAGGACGTGGAAATCGACGAACTTCCGGCCATCTGGAATAAAAAATATGAGGAATATCTGGGTGTGAGTCCGAAAAATGACGCGGAGGGAATACTTCAGGATATCCACTGGTCCCAGGGCTCCTTTGGGTACTTTCCGTCCTATGCCCTGGGAAGCGCCTTCGGCGCACAGATTTACCACACTATGAAACAGGAGATGGATGTGGAAGAACTGCTTCGGGAAGGCAAGCTGGAAGCAATCAGGAAATATCTCAGGGAAAAGATTCATCAGTACGGGAAACTGAAAGACAGCAGGCAGATTCTGAAGGACGTGACGGGAGAGGATTTCACCCCCAAATATTATATTGAATATCTGCGGGAGAAATATCGGTAAGAGCCGGAATGGAAGCCAAGAATACCTGACAAGAATACCAAAAAAACGGAGCGGCGGCCCCTGAAGGGACAATGCTCCGTTTTTTACATACCATTGTCCGGTCAGGCATCCGGGACAGGCATTATCATGGTTTTCTGCCGAAATGCATATGCTGGTTTACCTCGGCTCCAAGGAACAGGATACAGATACAGAAATAGAGCCACAGCATTAAGATAACGATGGCGGCAAGGCTGCCGTACATATAGGAAAACCGTTTAAAATGATTAAAATAGATAGAAAAGCCATAGGAACAGACAATCCAGCCGGCCGTGGAGAACAAAGCTCCCGGGAGCTGCTTTCGAAGCTCCAGCTTTTCAAAGGGGAGAAAGGTATAAAGCCCCATAAAAAAGACGATCAGGATGGCCAGGGCAATCAGGGCGCGGATACTGAGCAGATATGGGGCAATATGTTCCAGTATCGGCAGATAGCGAAGCAGGAGCCTCTGCAGCGAAGTGCCGAATACCATGAGTACAAGCGACATAATGCAGACCAGGATAAAAACAACGGTGTAGCCGGAATTAATCAGGCGGCTGATCACATAATTCCTCCTCTTGCTGCAGTTGATAATCCGGTTCAGGCCGCGTTCTATGCCCATCATCCCCCGGGAGGCCGACCATATGGTGACGATCGTAGTCACAGAGAGGATAGCAGCCGGAGCCGTGGTGTACAGATCGGTTACAATCGATTCCACAAGCGGATATACCTTTTCAGGAAACAGCCTGGAGATCACCAGAAGAAGATCTGCCTGGGATATGGTTGGAACCAGCTGAATCACTGTAAGAAGGATCATGATAAAGGGAAAGAATGACAGGACAATAAAAAATGAGGCCTGAGCCGCATAGACCGTGATCTCATCCTTTACAAACTCGTCATAAATTTTCTTGCACTGTAAAATGAAATAAATCATAGAGCATCTCCATTCCAATCGGGAAAATCATTTACTAATAATATTACCATGCGGGCGGAAAAATAGCAACGAAGGGAAAAATTTGTATCCCGGATTGCCAAAAATGAAGCGGCAAAGCCTTAATACCCGCAGACTAACTACTTGAAGCCGCCGCATTGTTGTGTTAAAATAAAGTGCAAAATTGCAGGAAGCTTTAAAGAAAGATAGATGAAATAGAGAGAAGAGAACGATAAATCATAAATACAGGACAGGGGAATCACCATGGGAAGTTTGATGAAATATCTTAAAAAATACCGGATAGAGGCGGTTATGGCGCCGTTGTTCAAGATGCTGGAAGCGAGTTTTGAACTCTTTGTACCTCTCGTTATGGCAAAGATTATTGATACCGGTATCAGAAATGGAGATTTACCTTATATCCTAAGAATGGGAGGAATTCTGATTCTCCTTGGAATTATCGGACTGGCCTGTTCGCTGACGGCCCAGTTCTTTGCGGCGAAGGCGGCGGTGGGATTCGGTACGGCTCTTCGAAAAGAGCTTTTTGATCATATCAACCATTTTTCTTACACAGAAATCGATACGGAAGGAACGGCTACTCTGATTACAAGAATGACCAGCGATGTGAACCAGGTTCAGTCGGGAGTGAATCTGACGCTGCGCCTTTTTCTGCGCTCTCCGTTTATCGTATTCGGAGCCATGATCATGGCGTTTACCATTGATTTTAAATCGGCTATGGTGTTTGTTGTAACGATACCGTTACTTTCCATTGTTGTGTTTGGAATTATGTTCATCAGCATGCCGCTGTATAAAAAGGTACAGAAGCAGCTTGACCGGGTACTGCAGATGACCAGGGAGAATCTGACCGGAGTCAGGGTGGTCAGGGCCTTCAACCGCCAGCAGGACGAGACGGCAGCCTATTATAAAGAAAGCGGCCTGCTATTTAATTTTCAGATATTCGTGGCAAAGATTTCCGCTCTTTTAAATCCGATTACCTATGTAATTATCAATCTGGCTATCGTGGTCCTGATTTATGTTGGTTCAGGACAGGTAAACGAAGGCGTCATACCGCAGGGAGAGCTGGTAGCCCTGGTGAATTATATGTCCCAGATTCTCGTTGAGCTTATCAAGCTTGCCAATCTGATTATTACGATGACAAAGGCCTTTGCCTGTGCCGGCCGTATTAATAATGTTTTTGAGACGAAGAGCAGTATTGTGGAAAACAGGGCAAAGAAACCGGAGGTCCCGATGAATCCTGCGGGAACCGATCAGGCAGGCGCCCCAATTCCCATGGTGGAATTTGAGCATGTGAGCTTCGCTTATAAAGGGGCAAAAGCAGAATCGCTGATCGACATCGATTTCCGGGCGATGAAGGGGGAGACAATCGGAATTATCGGAGGTACCGGAGCCGGAAAAAGCACCATTGTGAATCTGATACCGCGCTTTTACGACACAACGGGGGGCGCGGTCCGAATTAACGGTACCGATGTGAGGGAATACGGACTGAAGGAGCTTCGCGGCCGTATCGGCGTCGTACCACAGCGGGCGGTACTTTTTAAGGGAAGCATCCGGGATAATATGAAATGGGGTAAGCAGGATGCGACGGACGAGGAGATTATGGAGGCGCTTAAGATTGCCCAGGCAAAAGATGTTGTGGAGAGCAAACAGGGCGGTTTAAACGCAGGTCTGATGCAGGGAGGCAAAAATCTTTCCGGAGGACAGCGTCAGCGTCTCACCATAGCCAGGGCCATCGTAAGAAAGCCGGACATCCTGATCCTCGACGACAGCGCTTCCGCCCTGGATTTTGCAACAGATGCAAGACTCAGAAAGGCAATCAGGGAGAAGACGGATGGAATGACCGTATTTATTGTCTCCCAGCGTGCGACGACGGTAAAACAGGCCGATAAAATTATGGTTCTGGACGACGGCAGGCTAGCGGGGATCGGAAAGCATAAGGAATTGTTTGAAAATTGCCCGGTATACAGGGAGATATGTCTGTCCCAGCTTTCAGGCGAGGAGGTGAACCAGTAATGTTAAAGGAAGAAAACAAAGAGAAGACACAGAAGCAGAAGCATACAATGAAGCGGGTGCTTCAGGATATCGGACATTACAGATGGATGGTTCTCCTGTCGCTGCTTCTGGCCGGAATAACGGTGGCTTTGACACTCTATATCCCTATTCTGATCGGTAAAGCGGTGGATCTGGTGCTTGCACAGGGACTGGTTAACTTCACGGGGCTGGCTGTGATCCTCAAACATATGATTATCACCATCCTGCTGACCGCTCTTGCCCAGTGGCTTATGAATGTAATTAATAACCATATCACATACCGCGTGGTAAAAGATATGAGGATCCGGGCTTTTGAAAAAATACAGAAGCTTCCCCTCAAATATGTTGACAGTCATCAGTATGGGGAAGTACTCAGCCGTGTTATTACGGATGTGGATCAGTTTTCGGACGGGCTTTTGATGGGATTTACCCAGTTGTTCAGCGGACTGCTCACGATAGCCGGGACACTGCTGTTTATGTTTTCCATCAATCCGGTTATTGCTGCCATCGTTGTGGTACTTACGCCGGTTTCCCTGTTTGTGGCCGGTTTTATCGCCAAAAAAACATTTTATATGTTTAAAGCCCAGTCTGAGGCAAGGGGAGATATGACATCTCTGGTCAATGAGATTCTGGAAAACGAGAAGGTGGTCCAGGCGTTTGGCTATGAGGAGGAGGCATCCAGGCGGTTTGGCATTATTAACGATAAGCTTGCGGATTGCAGCCTGAAGGCCATATTTTTTTCTTCGATTACCAATCCGGCTACGCGCTTTGTAAATGGAATCGTATATGCCAGCGTCGGAGTGGCCGGTGCATATGCAGCAATCCGCGGAGTACTGACCGTCGGGCAGCTGACGTCTTTCCTGAATTATGCGAACCAGTATACAAAACCGTTTAACGAGATTTCAGGCGTTGCCACCGAATTCCAGAATGCACTTGCCTCGGCGGCCCGTGTTTTTGAACTGATTGACGAGGAGCCGGCGGTAACGGATGCCGAGGGAGCCGCTGCTCCCGGACAGGTGGAGGGCAATGTCTCCATGGAGCATGTATACTTCTCCTATAATCCGGAAGTCAGACTGATTGAAGATTTAAATCTTACGGTGAAGCCGGGAGAGAGGATTGCAATCGTCGGCCCGACCGGCTGTGGAAAGAGTACGGTCATTAATCTCTTGATGCGCTTTTACGACGTGGATCAGGGGACGATCCGGGTGGACGGAACGGATATCCGCAATATGACAAGAGAAAGCCTGCGGGCGGGATACGGTATGGTATTACAGGAGACATGGCTGAAATCAGCATCTATCCGCGAAAACATTGCCTACGGAAAACCGGATGCCGCTGAGGAGGAAATTATAGAGGCGGCCAGGAAGGCGCATGCCCACAGCTTTATTATGCGTATGCCGGAGGGCTATGATACGGTTATCTCAGAAGACGGCGGCAACTTGTCGCAGGGGCAGAAACAGCTTCTGTGCATAGCCCGTGTCATGCTCTGCCTGCCGCCCATGCTGATACTCGATGAAGCGACATCGTCCATTGATACGAGGACGGAGATTATGATACAGGAAGCGTTTGCGAGGATGATGGAGGGCAGAACCAGTTTTATCGTTGCCCATCGTCTATCCACGATACGCGAGGCAGATACGATTCTGGTAATGAAAAACGGCCGGATAATCGAGCAGGGCAGCCACGAGGAGCTTCTGGCCCAAAAGGGCTTTTACAGTGAACTTTATAACAGCCAGTTTGCAGTTTCATAATTAAAAAGGAGATGCCAATATGTGCAGGGATATGGGGAGAGAGCAGAGGGAAGAGCGCGGGGAAACGATTCTTGTCAGCGCCTGCCTTCTGGGTGAGAAATGTAAATACAGCGGTGAATCCAATTACTGCCAGAGTGTTGTTGACTATCTGAAAATCACGGGGGCGGAGATCATCCCCGTCTGTCCGGAAGTGCTGGGAGGACTCCGGACGCCGCGGACACCCGCTGAAATCAGGGATGAAAGAGTCGTCACAAAGGACGGCCGCGACGTGACGGAGGAATACGTAAGGGGAGCGGAAGAAACCCTGCAGATTGCACGCGAAAAAAACTGCCGGAGAGCGGTGCTTAAAGAGAGAAGCCCTTCCTGCGGCAGTGGTTTCATATATGACGGAACTTTTTCAAAAAAGCTGATACCCGGAGACGGCATAACAGTGCGCCTGTTGAAAAAAGCCGGAATTTGTGTGTATGGAGAAAACAGCCTGCCAAAGAAAGCTGAGCCGTAAGGATGATTTAATGCTCACTGTCCATAACCGCTTTAAAGGATTCATCACAGGACGGCTCGGGAGACTGTTTGCAGAACGTCTCATCTGCTTTATATTCAAAAATGTCTTCCACCTTGCAGTCAAGAATGCTGCACAGCGTTTCGATTGTATGGGTGGAGACATACATATTCTTTTTTAAACGCCCAATCTGTCCGGCACTAAAGCCATAGTATTTAATTAAACGGTACTGTGTAATCTGCTTTTCCTTCATGGTTTCCCACAATTTATCATAAGTAATCAAGGTATCTGCACCTCCCATATCATTAAATACTGAACGGCTTTAGTTGCATATTATCCATAATTGGGATATGTCAATATTATGCGTTTTTCCGTGCAGGCGACGGCGACTTATCGTCTTGGGGAAAAGACAGCTTGACGATTTTTTGCAGTTAAGTGTATGATGATTGGTATACATTGCCTGTTTTCGGAGAAACTATTACCAACAAATGAATCAGGAGGAATAATTTGATGGACAGTGTTCTGAAAACAAGCGCTACAGCTAAAAATCTGATGCGTGCTTTTGCCGGCGAGAGCCAGGCGCGAAACCGCTACACATTTTCCGCTTCCGTTGCAAAGAAGGAAGGACTTCCGGTAATTGAAAAGGTCTTTTTATACACGGCCGAACAGGAGAAGGAGCATGCGGAAGTATTCTATAAGTTTTTAAAAGAAATGACGGGAGAGACAATTCATATTGACGGAGGCTATCCGGTTGATATGTATGAAAAGACGATTGATCTTCTGAGGGCGGCAGAGCATAATGAGTTCGAAGAATTCGATGTGGTGTACAAAGAGTTCGGCGACGTTGCCCTGGAAGAGGGCTTTGACCGCATCGGCCATGTTTTCCATATGATCGCGGATGTGGAGAAGACACATGGAGACCGCTTCGGAATATTTGCCAATCTGCTGGAAAGCAGCAGGCTTTTTGCGGCGGAAGAAGATACGGAATGGATATGTCTGAACTGCGGCTATATTTATGAGGGAAAGATTGCCCCAAAATACTGCCCTGTATGTGAACATGAACAGGGATACTTCATCCGCCTGGAACAGGCGCCTTATGCAAACCTGCGTGAAAGCTGCTGAAACGTAACAGTTTGAATTATGAAATTACTGTAAATATCCTGCCGTACAGCGGCAGGCATGCTTCCGGCCACACCGTCTTACAGGCGGCAGGCCGGAGCCTGTTAAATATAGGAGGAAGTTATGCTTTATGCATGTATTGCCGCCCTGGCGGCTGCGGCCGGAGGTCTGATCCTTCGCTCGGAATACGAAAAGAAACATTTCGTGACAGATCACTACCGCATTTCTTCAAAGAAAATTAAGGGACAGAAGCGGGATTTCGTGTTTCTTTCCGATCTACATAATAATGAGTTTGGAGTAAATAACAGACTGCTGATAGAAGAAATAGACAGAATTCATCCGGATGCCGTCCTGATCGGAGGCGATATGATGGTTTCAAGGGGAGAGGCAGATTTGCGTGTTACGCTGTCACTCGTAAGAGAACTGGCATCACGTTATCCGGTCTATTATGCCAATGGAAACCATGAGGAAAGAATGAGAAGGGAGAGGACGGTCTACGGCGGTCTATACCGGAAATTTACCGGGGAGCTTAAAAAGGCGGGGGCTTTCTATCTGTCGGACAAGAGCGCCGATTTTGGTACGGATATCCGGATTACCGGCTGTAATATGGAAGAAATCTATTACCGACACCGTTTCACGCTTCCGGTTCTGCCGGAGAATGAGCTGGAGCGCCATTGCGGCAGGGCGGATCAGTCGAGGTTTCAAATCCTGCTGCTGCATTCGCCGCTGTTTTTTAATAACTGCCGCTACTGGGGAGCCGATTTGACGTTGTCGGGGCACTTTCACGGAGGGACCATCCGCCTCCCTCTGCTGGGCGGGGTAATGACCCCGCAGTACCAGTTTTTTCTTCCCTGGTGTGCAGGCAGGTTTGACAAAGAAGGAAAAACAATGATTGTCAGCCGCGGGCTTGGAACACATTCCGTCAATATCAGACTGAACGACAGGCCCCAGCTAATCCATATCACGCTGGAACCGGAGTAACAGTTCAGACATGTCTGCGCATTTACTGCGCTGGCCCAACCCGCGGTGAAGATCAGGTTGCGGTGAAAATCCATCTTTGATATACTATCAGGAGGCCGGGGATTAATTTTAATTATTATTCACGGCCTGTATCCCTCGAGGTAATTTTATGCCGCATTTAATATGGAGACAGGATGGAAGGAATCTAAATGGGAATTTCCTACAAGCTGGAGAATTTTGAGGGTCCCCTTGATCTTCTTCTGCATTTAATAGAAAAGAATAAAGTCAGTATCTATGATATTCCGATTGTGCTGATTACGCAGCAGTACCTGGACTATGTCAGCCGGATGGAGGAAGAGAACCTGGACATTGTCAGTGAATTCCTGGTGATGGCCGCCACGCTGATTGATATAAAATCCAGAATGCTGTTGCCGGTGGAGGAATCAGAGGAAGAGGACGAGGAGGATCCGAGGGCGGAACTGGTACGCCGCCTGCTGGAATATAAGACATACAAGTATATGGCTATGGAGCTGGAGGAGAGGGAGCAGGATGCAATGAGGCACCTGTTTAAGGAACCCACAATCCCCAGAGAGGTGGCGAAATATGAGCCTCCGGTGGATTTAGACAGCCTTCTCGACGGACTGACGCTCGCAAAGCTGCAGAAAATCTTTGATTCCGTCATGAAACGGAAAGAAGACAAGATCGATCCCGTGAGAAGCAGCTTTGGAACGATTAAGAAAGAACCGGTGAGCCTGGAACAGAAAATTGGTTCTGTCATGATGTATGCAAGAGCGCACAGGACGTTCAGCTTCCGGCAGATTTTGGAAAAACAGACAGGCCGCCTGGAGGTTGTGGTAACCTTTCTGGCGGTGCTTGAGCTGATGAAAATGGGAAAGATCGCGCTCACCCAGGAAGCGTTATTTGACGACATGTACATAGAGACTCTGGAACCCGAAGGAGAAGAAGGCGAACTGAAGCTGGATGGCCTGGAGGATTTTGAAGAACAGGAATGAGATAAAAGATGGAACAGGAAAACATGGTATTTTCAGAGGACGAAGCAATCGTGGAGGCAGTGCTGTTTACAATGGGTAAGTCAGTAGATGTCCGGCAGCTTGCAGCGGCGCTGGGCCGCGATGTGGAGTCTGCGAAGGATGCGGCCGCCCGCCTGAAAGAACGGTATGAAAGAGAACAGAGAGGCATGCAGATTATAGAGCTGGAGGACAGCTTCCAGATGTGCACGAGGGCGAAGTACTATGAAAATCTGATACAGGTGGCTTCCGCCCCCAAAAAACAGGTACTGACGGACGTAGTATTGGAGACGCTTTCCATAATCGCCTATAAGCAGCCGATTACAAAGCTGGAGATCGAGAAGATCCGCGGCGTGAAATCCGATCATGCGGTCAACCGGCTGATTGAATATAATCTCGTCTACGAGGTGGGGCGTCTCGATGCTCCCGGCCGTCCGGCGCTTTTTGCCACGACGGAAGAATTTCTCCGCCGTTTTGGCGTGGGCTCCACGGAGCAGCTGCCGGAGATAAACCCTGGACGGGTGGATGAGTTCCGCCTGGAGGTGGAAGAGGAGCTTAAGATCGAAGGCGTACTGCAGGAAGATTCTTCCGGGCAGGTGGATGGAATTATGGAGGCTGCGGCCGCCTGTGAAAATATGGATTAAAAGGATGAGCGCTCCCGCCGGTATGCCCGGCGGGCCGCCCATTCTTTTTTGGCTCTTTGTCAATAGTTGGGGTGGGATTT
>NZ_KE993024.1 GCF_000466485.1 [Clostridium] symbiosum ATCC 14940
GGCGGCGTCCTCACCTGCTTAACTAAATCTCTACATAAAATAGAAAACGGGCAAAGCCATCCCAGCTTTACCCATTTTCTATTACATTATTATGAACTGAAAATCATCTCACTGCCAATTACTTTGCATTATGCGATTTCGCATGGCTTGGCGCCACGAATCTTCCATTCTCATCTTTAACAAGTTTACCCTCTTTAACAAGATTATTCGGGCTGAAGATATCGTTGATATTCCAGCATCCTGGTGTAGGAACAACGATGTTTTCCATCGGTGCTTCCACGAGGAACGGTCTTCCCGCCTTATTGGCCTCGATTGCCCTCTCCAGAGCCGGTTTGAATTCATCGGCGGACTCAACACAGACAGACTCAACACCGTAAGCTTTGGCCACATCTGCCCAGCGTGGTGTGTAGCTCTCGCCTTCCGGCGTAAGGAATACGGTACCGAACTTTGTCTGGTAATTTGCATTTTCAAGTCCGGCAATTGTACCGAACGCAGAGTTGTTCATAACAACCCATGTGCAGGCGATTCCCTGCTCTACCGCCGTCGCAAGGCAGGTCGGGTTAACGCCGAAGCCGCCGTCGCCTGTGAGAGTAAGGCAGATCTTGTCAGGAGCCGCAACCTTGCCGCCCAGTACGGCTGACGCGCCGAAGCCCATGGTAGCCAGACCGGATGAATGGTGGATCGTTCCCGGAAGCGTGATGTCGAACTGCTGCGCAACACCGTTCTTATTCCAGCCTACATCGGTGAAGATTACCGCATCCTCCGGAATAACTTCCTTGACATCTTTTAAGATACGCTGAGGTGTCATCGGGAAACGGTTGTCATTGGATATGTCAACATTGGTTGCTTTGAAAGCTTCTTTTGCTTTTGCAATCTCTGCTCTTAATTCAGGGTTCTTCTTTCCTTCCGGACAAATCTTTTTGACCTCTTCGAGAATCTGTGCAAGACCAATCTTCAGGTCGCCGATAGCGCCGATCTCAACCGGATAGTTACGGCCGATTTCCATTGGATCAATGTCAATCTGCAAGAACGTGGTGTGAGCCGGATCGAATGTTACTCCAGGGTACCAGCTGGAACTGTCTGCCTCTGCAAAACGTGTTCCGAGTCCAAGGATTACATCGGCTTTTGTCGTAATTGAATGTGTAAATTCAAGTCCCCAGAAACCGGTCTGTCCAATCATCAGCGGATGGCGGTCGGAAAGGCATCCCTGTCCCATCAGTGTACGGGAAACCGGAATATCAAGGAATTCTGCAAGCGCTGCAAGCTCTTCGGATGCCTGGGAAAGCAGGATACCTCCGCCGGCGTGAAGCACCGGGTTCTCAGCCTCAACCAGTTTCTTTGCGATTGCCTTGGCGGCAGCCGGATCCAGCGCCGGACGCATGGTCAGATGGCTGTCTTTGTAGGTACGATCCCACAGATAATCTTCCATCTCACGTGAGAACATATCCATCGGCATGTCAATCAGGACAGGTCCCGGACGGCCGGACTCGGCAAGTCGGAATGCCTTATCCATGATGTCGGGAAGGGCCTCCACATCGTCCACGCGCCATGCTCTTTTTACAACCGGCTCAAGCATTTTATACTGTGTCGCATCACCGTGCATGTTTACTTCCTGATGAGGATGGCGGCCATAATAATAGCTGGGAACATCACCTGCAATAACAACCATGGGAATGGAATCAAACGCGGCATTGGCAACTCCTGTCAGTACGTTTGTAAGTCCAGGCCCCAGATGGCACATAACAACAGACGCTTTATGCGTGATTCGTGCATATCCGTCGGCTGCGGTTGATGCCACTGCCTCGTGACGGTTGGAAATGTATTTAACTTTTTCGCTGCGGGACAAAGCGTCCAGCATACCGATTACTGTATGTCCGCAAAGGCCGAATACATATTTGACGTCGCGGCGTTCAAGGTAATCTACCATTAATTCAGAAACCAGCTTCTTACTCATAGTTCTTCCTCCATTATCAATCTTTCTTATATATTTATTTTTATTTTACTGTTCAAGTACCATCCGTGTAACAGTTCACGCTGTCTGAACTGTCACCCATCTACAAATATAACAGCTCTTTCCGGTTACATCAGGCCATGGTGTTCCATGTATTGGTCGAACACCTCTCCGCTGCGGATGACATAATCACGGAAATACTTTGCTGCCGGAGGGATATACCGCTCCTTATTCCACTGCAGATACAGCTTACGCTGGGGAATATCATTGGCAATAGGGAGAATCTGCGTATTATATGGCGCCCCGGAAAGTGGATATGGTACAATAGCCACCCCCCGTCTGGCTGCAACCATTCCATGAATAATCTGGTCGCTCAATGTCTCCATAACCATATTCGGCCTGACTCCCAGCTCTTTAAAAAGCTCATCCAGCTGACTTCTCAGCTGTCCGCTGGGGTCAAATGCAATATAGTTTTCGCCGTCAAGCTCTTTTAAGTCCACACACCCTTTACCTGCCAGCCGGTGGCCTTCCGGCACCAGCAGCACCAGGCGGTGTGTTCCTATATAGGCCGCCTCTATCTGCGGATGCTCCAATTTTGTTGACAATATCAAATCAACCGCACCGTCAAGCAGCATGTTGTAAATTGCTTTCCATCCTTCCTGGCTGTACTGAAACTGTACACCCAGACGGTTGGTCTCAGATTGATAGCGCACCATGAGATCCGGTGCAAATTGTGCCATTGACGGAAACCCTGCCAGGGAAATGATTCCCTCGTTCGGGTCGATATACCCTTTTAAAGTAGTAATGCCGTCCTCCAGTGAATTTATTGTCCTAATAACATATGGCTGGAATATTTCACCATATTTTGTCAATTTAATGTTGCGCCCCTGACGTTCAAAGAGCTGAACCCCCAATTCATTTTCCAGTTCTTTGATGGCATGGCTCAGGTTCGACTGACTTACATGCAGCTTTTCTGCTGCCCTGGTATAATGTTCAAGTTCTGCAATTGTGTTAAAATAGTACAGCCACTGCAAATTCATATGTAATCCTCCTCCAGGTTTTAAATGCGGTAAATTTTCCCTTCACTATTATCTATTAGTTCTCAGGAAACCGCAACCTGTTTAGACGTTGGAGGATTCTTTTGCCGTCAGCGCCTTATCCATTTGGCGCGCCTCCCATGTATTAAGAACCACGTCAAGAGAAATCAGCATCAATCCGATGAAAAATGCAGGGGTAAAGGTTTCTCCCAAAAGCCAGGCTCCTAAAAGAGCTGCAAAAGCAGGCTGTAATGGGTAAAACAGGGAACAGGTGCTGGCAGGCAGCATGGACAGACATTTTGTCCAGGTATACTGCGCCACACCGGAGCCCGCAAATCCAAGATACAGGATTATTGCCACTCCAAGCGGAGTAATCGTAACCGGCCGGGTACAAACAGTCACTATACCTACCGGTATATGAAAAATCAAGCTGATGGCCATACTGTAGGTGGTCACCAGTACTGCCGGATACTTTGCCGTCAGCCTGCGCATATATACGGAAGCTGCCGCAAAGGACACGACTCCTACCAGAACTACCGCAATTCCCATCGTCTCTCCCTGGGTGGAAGCGCCGCTGGTGATGACAATAGTCCCCGCCAGTGCCAGTACAAGGCAGAGGCATTTTACCGGGGTGATTTTCTCCTTGAGGATAATAGCCGCAAGAATAGTCACCGCTACCGGTGTCATGGCATTAATCAGGGCTGCCATAGAGGCTCCCGTCAGTGCTATGCCAAGCTGAATCATCTGAACCGTCAGGAAATAGCCGAGCGCGCCTACAAGAAAGAAGTACTTCCTGTCCTTCCTGTCTATCTTTGTTTTCAGGTGCTTACGCGACATGAAATATAAAGGAATCATCGCAGTCACGCACCGCAGGCATGCCACCAGAGAAGCCGGTACATCGTCCGAAATCATTTTTCCGGTAACATAGATACTGCCCCAGATAAAGAAGGTAAAAAAAAGTAATGCAAACGCAAGTTTTTGGTTGCTGCGCGCCATATCTGCCTCCTGATTCATGCAGCGGAAACCATATTCTGTTGTCCGCCGCTGTCAGTGAACGGATATTCCCGGACGGCGGCCGTTTAACCGCCGTTCCGGCAAAAATCCATTTATTGCTGCTTTATAATACTGTTCCGGTCGGTTTCTGATATCCGGATTTACTTTGATGCGCTTTCCAGAGCTTCCTGCAGAGTTGTTCCAAGGCCGTTTACCTGGCTGTCGATATCCGAATACAGCTTTTTAACTGTGTCAAGATTAAGAATCTCATCATAGAATGCATTGTCATACTCAATAAGAGTCATGCCTTTATCTACAAGAGTCTGCTTATTCTGCTCATCGATCTCGGAAAGCTGCGGGCGAAGCTCTGCCAATGCTTCGGTAACTGCCTGATTCAGAGCTGCCTGGTAAGCCGGGTCAAGGGAATCATATGCTTCTTTGTTGATTGTCATCTGGTTTGCATACAGAATATGGTTCGTGCAGGCAAGTACTTTCTGAACCTCGTTCAGGTTAGCGCCTACGCAGGTATCCGCGGCATTCTCCTGTGCGTCGATCGTGCCGCTCTGCAGTGCGAAGTAAACCTCGGACCATGCAAGAGGTGTCGGCTCGGCTCCGATAGCTGTCCAGAATGCCATATGGTTGCTGTTGTTCATTGTACGAATCTGAAGAGCCTTGAAATCCGCAAGCGTATTCAGTTCTTTGTTGGCTGTTGTCAAACGGTATGTAGCGTTCTGAAGAATGCCGAGGTAGTGGAAACCTGCAGCCTCAAAAGCTGATGAAAGCTCGGTGTGGAACGCAGAATCTCCATTTAAAACACCGTCAATCGTATCACCGTCATACTTCGAAAAAACCATAGGAAGATCGAATACGGCTGCCTCCGGAACGAACGATACGAGCGGAGCTGTCTGGCATACTACAATCTGGATATCGTTTGACTGCATCTGGCGAAGAATATCACCGTCGTCACCCAGTTCGCTGTTTGGATGATAATCAATTGTCAGCTTGCCTCCGGTAATCTCATCTACCTTAGCTGCTACCAGCTCACCGAAGAGCTGTCCCGCAGCGCCTTTACTTGTGTTGTCGGCTCCAATCAGTTCCACATCATCAAGTCCTTCAAAGCTGCTTGTATCGACATCGGCCGACGCCCCGCCTTCGGCTTCACTGCCCTCTGCTGCCGGTGCCTGAGTTGGCGCTGTTGTTGTTCCTGTGCTGCTGCCTCCGCAGGCTGACAGTGATGCTGCCATTGCCGCCGCCATAAATAATGCTGCTGCTTTCTTCATTTTTCTCATTAAAATACTCCTCCTTTAAATTGTTTAATATTTACTTTAGTTACTATTGTTTTATAAAGCTATACTGTAAACAGTAGCTGTAAAACTCCCCCGTCAAACGGTAACCTGCACGCTCCGCGCACATGTCACCGCCTTCAATCCAAATCTGCTTTTATTTAAGCAGATTCGGCAGGAATGTGGAGAACCACGGTACATAAGTGATAATAACTAATGCTACCAGGAAAGCTATCATAAAAGGAACGGCTTTCCTTGCCACAGACATCGGAGGCTCTTCTGCGATATTTCCGGCCACAAACAAATCCAGTCCAAAAGGCGGAGTTGCAAGACCAATGGAAAGACAGCAAACCAGAACTACACCGAAGTGTACCGGGTCTACACCCAGAGCCTGAACGGCCGGGAGAAGCACCGGAGCCAGGATGATAATGGCTGGGCCTGTATCCATGACCATACCGAGAATCAGGAAGATGATTGCCAGTACGGTAAGTACCACGACACCGGAATGGAAGTTGCCGAGGATAAAGTTCTCAACAATCTTTGTTGCCTTTGTAAGGGACAGTACACGGCCGAAGGCAGTTGCAAACGCAAGCACGAAGGCGAGGCCGCCGTATGTTTTTACCGACTCACAGAGGAACGGAATCAGTTCGTTTACCTTGATCGATTTGTAAATGAACAGGGAAACGATAATTGCATAAAAGACGGAAAGTGTTGCCGCCTCGGTAGGTGTAACAAAGCCTGTGTAGATACCGCCAAGAACGATTACCGGACACAGAAGAGCCCAGAAGCTGTCTAAAAACAGTTTTAAAAATCCGGCAGAGCGAAGCTCTTTCATTCTGGCATTAATTAAATCGCGGTCCTCTCCGTGGCGTACACAGTAATATACCGCATATACCATCAGGAACAAACCAATCAGGATACCGGGGAATACTCCGCCAAGGAACAGGTCTCCTGTGGAAACGCCGGTTGCCAGTGAATACAGCACGAATGGAATGGACGGCGGGATGATAACTCCAAGACCTCCGGCTACTGCAATCAGGCCGGCACTCCATTTCTTCTCATATCCCAGGTCGGTAAGGAAAGGAACACACATGGAACCAACCGCTGCGGTTGTCGCAGGACCGGAACCGGAGATAGCGCCATAGAACAGACATGTCAGGATTACCGCACAGGGAAGTCCACCCGGCATTCTTCCGGCAAAATAAGAGAAAAAGTTAAACAGTTTTTTGGAAATTCCACCCTTTGCCATGATAACGCCGCCCAGAATGAAAAGCGGTACGGCCAAAATCGGTGTGGAGTTGGCACCTGAAAAGGTGTTATTTAAAAGCTGGACAACGGAACCGCCTTTTCCCATTAAGAAAATCGGAGCTATCGAACCCAGAATCATGCTGACGCCAATCGGTATGGATACCGCTATTGCAATCAGGAAAACTACAAATACCAATAATGCAGGCATTATTCTTCTCCTCCTTTCGCCAGGGCAGCTTCTTCTGCTGCGTCTCTCATCGTCTGTTCAATCGTTGTTAATTCTTTTTCATTAAAATGTGTAACGTGGATGTACATCTGCTGTAATCCGCGGAGTACCGCAAGAACAAATCCAATCAGCATCACGCTGTACACAATCCACATAGGCCACAGCATAGCCGGTGAAGCCTCACCGCTGGCCTGAATGCCGCCTACCACTGCTACGGAATGATAAGCCAGAAGACCCATACATGCCGTTGTCACAATATCCACCAGGATGTTGACTGTCTTACGCACTGCGTTAGGCAGCATATCCAGAAGAACGCCTACACGAAGCATATTTCCCATTCTGATTGTATATGGAAGAGAAAGAAACACACTCCAAATCCAACAGAAACGGCAGAACTCCTCTGCCCAGGTCAGAGACGGTATCCACGGAATTTTGCGGATAATTACCTGAAGCAGACTGACACAGGCGATTACTACGAGAAGGATAACCAACAGGAATTCTTCCATGTGTTCATCCAACCATTTGACTACTTTCATCATATACCTCCTTTTTTATAACCCCTTATAAAATCAAGCTTTACTTTCGGCTACGATTTTTAAAAGTTCCTGACGCATTACCTCTACCGGAGCTTTCTGTCCCGTCCAGAGTTCAATCTGGGCAGCCCCCTGATATAACGACATTCCCAGACCGTTCAGGATCCGGCAGCCTTTTTCCTCGGCATCCAGAAGGAACTGAGTCTTGGCAGGATTGTAGCATGCATCGAAATAAAACTGGCTCGGTTTGATATATTCCTTTGGCAGAAGGCTCTGGCCAATCGTGGAACCCATTCCCACGCCACTGGCATTCAGCACGACATCACAGGCAGCCAGTTTTGAAAAATCTCCTAATGGAACAAATTCAGCTATCGGAGCAAATTTCTCATTTATATCACCGACAAGCGATATTGCACATTCCTCATATGCATCCGTTATGTAAATCTTGCGCGCTCCATGGTAAGCAAGAATGGAACACATGGCACGGCCTGCGCCGCCTCCCCCGAAACAGAAGAATACGCATTCGTTAACCTTGATGCCTCCCTCTTCCGTCAGGGATGTGTAGAAACCAACTCCGTCCGTGTTATAACCTACCAGCTTTCCCTCCGGCGTCTTTACCACCGTATTGCTGGAACCCATCTTCTCGCATAAAGGATCCAGTTCATCCAGGTACTCAAGTACTTTGACTTTATTCGGCTTTGTCACTGCGCATCCGGCAAAATTCATATACCGGAGGCTGTTAACCACTTCTCCCAGATGTTCATTATCAATCTCAGTATAGAAATAGCACATATTCAGTCCGGCAGATTCATAGGCTTTATTCTGCATTCTGGCTGCGAAGGACTGACTCAGCGGTGTGCCCAGCAAGGTGATCATCTTTGTGTTGATATCAATATTCATAAGCTTCCCTCTTTCTTATTTCTGTTATAATCCGATTCTCTTGAATACGGCCTTTGCATGGTCCAGACACCGTTTTGCATGACCTGCGCCGCCGTATTCGGCTATGTATTTCGTATTGGGAAGTTCGATGGAACAGGTGTTGGCCGGCAGAGCCTTTAAGAGATCCTCCAGAGCCGCAACTCCCTCACCGCAGTATTCACGGCCTTCACGGACAATCTGGGCAATTTCCATTCCCTGCGTATCTTTCGGACAGTCGCAAAGGTGGATTACGCCAAAGCGCTCCGGGTCAAGTCCCTTAATCTTCTCTCCTGTGACGTTATCCCAGTGACAGTATATCATATCCATAAGGAGTTTAAGGTTCGGCGCATTCACTTTATCCTGAATCGCAATCGTCTCATCTAATGTGGTCAGCCCTGAAACAATCGGGAACTCCAGGTTGACAGTCAGTCCGAACTCCCTCGCCTGCTCACAGATGCTGCCGTACTGCTCTGCTGCAAAAGAATGATCCTTTGTCCAAACACTGGAAAGAACATCGGTCGCTCCCAGTTCTGCACCGCACTCAAATGCCTTTCTGTAATCACCTGGAAGATCTTCGCGGACCCGCACAAGCTCAATGTCGAACAGCTTCATGCCGGAGTCCTTAAGGGCTTTTTTGATATTCTTAAACAGCTCCGGGTCTTTTTCCAGACAAGTCTGAGGTTCTCCGGGCAGCCCCATCGGAATAGTACGAAGACTTACATAGTCATAACCAGCCTCTGCGGCAATCCGAATCTGATCAAACGGATTCACTCCCGGAATTGTGAGATAGGCCAGGGAAAACTTTCTTTCCATTAACGATTCCTCCTCTTTCTATATTCATTCTTTAGTTAATTCAACCAATACTTGCTTTCTGTATTTACATTCTATTGGATTATTGCACAAACGTCCAATGGACAGTTTTCATGAACTCATCAATAATTTGCATGATTTCGACATATTGTTCAATTTCACTCATAGAAAAACAGCATATTTTCCAAGTTTTGAGTGGATTAATCGTTTTTATTAATGATTCCATTTATATTTAACATTGGATTGAAAAAAGAAACTCCGATATACTGAATTTACAAGAACAATACAGACTGGGGCAGTGCGCCTGCATCCTCCCCGGCCGGAAAATTACAACCCACTTAAAGGAGGAACTATTCTATGAAACTTCCCTCATCAATTACGCTGTGTGAGGTAGGCCTGCGTGACGGCCTTCAGAATGAAACTTATATCTTAAACACCGAGCAGAAGCTGGAAATGCTGCGCGGACTAATTGATGCTAAATTCCCGGTAATTGAGGTTGGCTCCTTTATGCATCCGAGGGCTGTGCCTCAGATGGCGAACACCGACGAAGTATTCAAGGCCATCGGTGACGTTCCGGGCGTTGAACTCCGGGCCCTGATTCCAAACCTGCGCGGAATCCAGAGAGCGATTGACTGCGGCTGTAAAAAAGTGAAGCTCAACGTCTCCGCCAGCCGCCAGCATAACCTGAAAAACCTGAACATGACGCCGGAGGAGAGCGTAGCGGGATTTGCATCCTGTGTGGACGCCGCAGGTGAGAATGGTATTGCAATATCAGGTTCCATCTCAATGCCTTTTGCCTCCCCATGGGAAGGCCGTATCACAGAGGAAGACGTAGACGCCATCATCGAGGCCTACCTCAAGGTGGGAATCACTGAAATCTCCCTGTCGGACACCTCCGGTATGGCCGTTCCAAACCAGGTTTACAACCTCTGCTGCCATATAAAAGAAAAATACCCGCAGGCAACCTGGTGGCTGCATTTCCACAATACCCGCGGCCTGGCTATGGCAAATATCATGGCGGCCATGGAAGCAGGAATGGACCGTTTCGACAGCTCCTTCGGCGGACTGGGCGGATGCCCGTTTGTCCCCGGTGCGGCAGGTAACATCTCAACAGAGGATGTTCTCCATCTGTGCGAGGAATCCGGTATTGCTACAGGTATTGATATCACCAAAGTAATCGAACTTTCCAGGAAACTGAAAGAACTATTAAATCACGATATGGACAGTTACATACTGCGTGCAGGCCGTTCCTGTGATTTAATCCAGTCCAATCAGGATTAACCAAAAAAGTCCGCGGCGTTTATGATTCGGCCAATTCGGAAATCATAAATGCCGGGGACTTTTTTCTATAATAATAAGCTTTCAGTCCGAAGCGGTAACCTGCAAGCTCAGGTCTCCGCCATCAAAAAGCTCAGCCCCGGCAGAATTAAATTCTGCCGGGGCCGGCTTCTTCAGGGGAATTATATCTTACGGTAAAAGTATGCCGGGCACACTTCACCGCTATCAATAAGATACTCCTGCCGCCGGCTGTCCGGAATGCACATTTCCATCATGCCTTTTTGGGGATAGCTTAACAGGAATATCGTTATCGGCGTTTGGAGGATTAAACTCTTAAATACTTATCAACCAGTTCTTTGTAGTAATCTGCTCCGATAAATTTCAGGTAGTCGGCAAAAGCCATAAACTCTCCGTCGTATCCCTCGTCTGTCTCATTCTCCTTAATATGTTTTAACAGAGAGAGAAGGGAGGCTGTCTGTGCAAAAAGGCAGCTTACCGGGAACGTAATGATCTTGTAGCCCAATTTACCGCAGTCTGCGGCTGTCATTCCGTCATTGATTCCTTTATTAGCATACAGGCCCAGATGGATCGGCCCGTTTACCCTTGGGGGAAGGGCCTCCAGCTCCTGACGTGATTTCGGCAGAATCTTAACCATATCAGCACCGGCTTCCATATATGCGTTGGCTCTCTCAATTGCCTCCTCAAACGGTGCGTCGGTACGCGCTATAATTACCATATCCGGATCCTCGCGGGTCGCGACCGCAGCCTCGATTTTTCCAACCATCTCATCAGTGCTGATAAGCTCCGGAGCTTTAATAAACGGACAGTTCGGCGGCTGTTTCTGGTCCTCTATAAACAGGCCGGCCACACCTGTCTTCTCATACTCTTTTACTGCGCGGATTACATTGAGGGCGCTTCCGTAGCCTCCCTCGGCGTCGGCGAGAATCGGTATGTCAACCGCGTCAACCATTTTGCTGAGTATTGATACCGTCTCATTCAGGGCGAGAAGTCCCGTATCAGGCTGTCCCAGCACTACCCCGTGCATTCCGTACCCGGTTGTGCCTGCAATTGAAAATCCGGAAGCCTGGATCGCCCTTGCGCTAAGCGCATCATATGCACACGGCGCAATCAGATAATCGTTTTCTGCAAGAAGCCGGCGGATCTTTTTACTCTGTTTTCCCATAATAAACACCTCTTTCTTCTGACCTGTCTTTAGCCGCCGCGCCAAACCTTGCGGCTTTGAATTGTTTTTATTATATCCCTGCTTCCCCTTTGAAGTCTAATACCTGTTTTATATGGGATTGATAGAATGACTCTATGAAGAAAAATCGGGCTATGTTGCATTTTTTACAAAGATCAGCCTCAATAATAATAGATAACTATCAATATAATACAAAACATTTTGTCTTTTCGCACATAACAGGATTGTATTTACAAAAATGCAAAAGTAATCTGATTATTCTTCTTGACTTTAACTTGCTACCATGCTACAATGCTGAACATTACACAAATACGAGGGTCCAGGCAGCATGCCATAAGCTCTGTTGCTCTGTTAACACGGCGTGGAAGGCGGCCGGAAGTGTAACGCAAGATTGCATGTGAGGAGGAAGAATCTATGTCGTATGTCGAAGAAATCTACAACAAAACAGTGAGGGAAAATCCTGGTGAAAAAGAATTCCATCAGGCAGTGAAAGAGGTATTGGATTCTCTGAAGCTGGTAATTGACGCCAACGAAACACAGTACAGAGAGACGGCTCTTCTGGAGCGTCTCGTAGAACCGGAACGAATTATCTCCTTCCGTGTTCCCTGGGTGGACGACAAAGGCCGTGCACGTATTAACAAGGGCTACCGCCTGCAGTTTAATAATGCAATCGGGCCTTACAAAGGAGGCCTCCGCTTTCATCCGTCGGTTAACCAGGGCATCCTTAAATTCCTTGGATTTGAACAGACATTTAAAAACTCTCTGACCGGGCTGCCTATCGGCGGCGGCAAAGGCGGCTCTGATTTTGATCCGAAAGGCAAATCCGATCACGAGATAATGGTATTCTGCCAGAGCTTTATGACAGAACTTTATAAACATATCGGTGCCGACCAGGACGTTCCCGCAGGCGACATCGGCGTGGGAGGAAGAGAGCTTGGCTTTATGTACGGCCAGTATAAGCGCCTGACCGGCCTCTACGAGGGTGTGCTGACCGGAAAAGGTTTAACCTACGGCGGTTCCCTGGTGCGCACCCAGGCTACCGGCTACGGCCTGGTCTACATACTGGAAGAAATGCTGAAAAGCCACGGTATCAGCCTGGAGGGCAAGACGGCAATTGTGTCCGGCTCCGGCAATGTAGCAATCTACACCGTGGAAAAAGCCCAGCAGCTTGGTGCAACAGTTGTGGCCATGAGTGACTCCAACGGTTACATTTATGACAAAGACGGTATCAGACTTGATATTGTGAAAGAGATTAAAGAAATACGCCGCGGACGTATTAAGGAATATGCTGATGAGGTACCGGGCTCCGTGTATACGGAAGGAACAGGAATCTGGTCCGTTCCGTGCGACATCGCCCTGCCGTGCGCAACCCAGAATGAACTTAATCTGGAGGATGCAAAAACACTGAAAGCAAACGGCTGCATTGCTGTTGCAGAAGGAGCCAATATGCCGTCCGATATGGAGGCTACCGAGTTCTTCCTGGACAACGGCATGCTGTTCATGCCGGGAAAAGCGGCAAATGCAGGCGGTGTTGCCACCTCCGCACTGGAGATGAGCCAGAACAGCCTCCGCATGAGCTGGACATTCGAAGAAGTGGATGAAAAACTCCATGATATCATGAAAGGAATCTACACGAAAGTGGCAGACGCTGCAAAACGATACGGCGTTTCTGGAAATTATGTTGCCGGAGCCAATATCGCAAGCTTTGAAAAGATTGCAAATGCTATGATGGCTCAGGGATTTGTATAGGCACCGCCTTCAATCAAAAGAAGACAGGACGCGATTTTGATATGCGTCCTGTCTTTTCGATATAAGCAGCCTGTGTATGGCTCCTCCATTACGTTACTGTTTCTTCACTACCGGAATCCATACCTCATACTTCGCATTTTCCGGATTGGGGCTGATGTATACCTCAATGTCGGGAGCGCTGCCGTATTCATATCCGGATGTGGGCAGCCACTCTGTCACGATGCGCCGTTCCAGATCCTGAACCGACAGATTGGTTCCCGTACCCGGAAAAACTGCCCATGTGGACGCCGGAACCCGGTACTCTTCGAACGGGGCCTCCGCCGGCCGGGTACCGGAAACAGCGATAAAATATCTCCAGTCCTCCTCATTATTGCAGATGCTTACTCCCAGCAGGCCGGCCGGCTGGCCTTCAATCATCGATGCCAGCTTCTGTATCGTTCCGTCGGCTGCCGCCTTTCCCCACATCTGCGGTACAACCGCAAAATTTTCTTCCAGATTTTTACTCATAGACTGTGCAATGCCGATAATACGAAATGCCTCTTTTTCTTCGATTCTGTAATTCATTCCTTCCACTCCTTTAATCGTGATTGCAAAACTGAGCGGAGGATAAGATTTTACCGGAGTTCCCTTCTTTTTAGCTGCCGAGGGCGTAATTCCCTGCACGCTCTGGAATGCGCGGTTAAATGCCGTCGGAGAAGCATAGCCGTACTTAAGGGCAATGTCGATTACTTTTTCATCACTGCTCTGCAGCTCCACCGCCGCCAGCGTCATCCGTCTGCGCCGGATGTATTCGGAGAGGGGGATGCCTGCCATATACGTGAACATCCTCTGAAAGTGATAAGCAGAACAGCAGGCTATCTTCGCTGTCTGCTCAAAATCAATCTCCTCGGTGATATGCTCTTCGATATAGCTCATTGCCTTATTAAGGCGTTCTATCCACTCCATCTTTATTCCTCCTGCCTGTATGCTACATACAGATTCTACATGCTTTTCGTGTTCATTTCCTCTCTTTCCCTGCACAAAAAAGAGAGGCCGGTGTTACGGTTCTTCCGTCAGCGGCCTCACATGGCGGCCCATCTCCCTAAGCCTCAGCAGCTCCCGGTTCACTGCTTCGAGGAACTGCTGCGCCTGCTCTATCCGGTATATCTTTCTCTTCAAATAATAGATAATTTGCGGCGGAGGCCCCTCCTGCATCGGCCGGATTCTGATTCCGAGTCGCTCTCTCAAATGCAGGGCAGCCGTGGCCGGAACAACCGCCCAGACATCCTGAAACCTCAGAAAATATTCCAGCAGCGACATCTGGTCTACCACCATCCTGGATCGTGCGGTAGAGTTAAACCAGTATTCATGCCACATATCATATTCCGGACTCCAGGGCAGACGAATCTCATCGGCCGGGTTCAGTTCAGACGGATGTCCGGCATCGACATACCTGCCACCCGGTCCCAGCGCAAGCAGCATATCCTCGTTGAACAAAGGAACTGTCTCCCCCCCCCTCACATTCATGTCATCGGAAATCAGGGCCAAATCAATCCTGCCGTCCGCCACATGCCCATATGCCTCCTGAGAATGGTAATTCGAAAAGTTCAGCAGACAGTCCGGATGCTTTAACATAAATCCGGAGCAGACAGCCGGGAACAGATAAGTACTGACACTGTTGACGGCCGAAATACGCAGTACCCTGTTCTGTTCTATCCCATCGATCTCCCTGGCCTCTTTCCAAAGCTCGAGATAGCGTTCCGCAACCGGTACGAATGCCTCACCCTTGGGCGTAAGCCCGAGTTCACGCAGCCCCTTCCCCCGTGTTATCAGCCTGTATCCCAGTTCATGTTCCAATGCCTGAATCCGCTTGCTGAGCGCCGGCTGCGTCACATACAGCCGTGCAGCGGCGGATGAAATATTCCCTGCCTGCAGGACCGTTAGAAATGCTCTTATCTCCGCTTCCGTCATCGCCTCATCCCCTATCAGCCTATAATATAACTAATTCTTTATATTATAGAACTAGATTCGGAATTTTACAACAACGGAACCGGGTTTTATAATAGAGTCGTTACATCCGGCCTTTGGCCAAACCACTGCCATGTCTACAGAAAGCAGGTATTTAAAATGAAAAGAGAAGCCAATCTTCTGAACGGGAGCATCTACTCAAGCCTACTGTGCCTGATGGGGCCTTTGATTATCGGAAATATATTCCAACAGCTTTATAATACAGTTGATGCAGTCGTAATCGGAAAATACGCAGGCCTCGAGGCCTTTGCGGCCATCGGCGTATCCGGCACAATCATGAATCTCTTTCTTTTCGTGATCAGCGGCTGCTGCTCCGGAATTGCCATCATTCTGGCCCGGTATTATGGGGAGCGCAATTACCTCTGCTTCCGCAATGAAGTATTTATGGCGTTTGCTCTGGGCGCTGTGGGAGTATTCTTTATAAGCCTCCTGGCATTTTTCTGCACCGATGGGTGCCTACGCCTGCTTCAGACACCGCAGGAGGTGGCGGCCAAAGCTTCGCTCTACCTTAAAATCATTTTTGCAGGGCTGGTTCCGGCATTCTTTTATAACCTCAGCTCAGCAATCCTCCGCTCTGTCGGCAACACGGTCGTAGCCCTGCTGATTTTAATCTGTACAATCATATTGAATTTTGCCCTGGATTTGATTTTCATCAGGAATTTCCATATGGGTATTGCAGGCGCAGCGGCCGCCACCATTCTGGCCCAGACGCTGTCGGCAGTCCTTGGCATCTTCTACCTCATAAAAAAATATCCGAGCCTCTTATTTGGAAAAAAAGATATGTATTTTAATAAAAACCTGTTTTACAAGACTCTCCGCTACTGTTTCGTCTCCGCGCTCCAACAGGCCAGCCTGTATCTGGGCAAGCTGATGGTGCAGGGTACAGTCAATTCCATGGGCACCGAGATGATTTCAGCCTACACTGCCACCACAAAGGCGGAGGGCTTTGCCAACTCCTTCGGCGACAGCGGTACGGAAGCGCTTTCCGTTTTTATCGCCCAAAATACTGGGGCCGGTCAGCATGAACGGGTGAGACGCGGTTTCCGGAAAGGTTTTATCCTGTTGGCCGTCATGGGAATATCCCTGTCCCTGGCCATGTATGGTACCGCCGGCTTAAGCGTATCTTTCATCTCCGGCACCGATAACCCAGCCGTAATAAAAGAGGGAGTGCGCTATATGGCAGTCATCTCTCTCTTCTATCTCTTCAATTATATCGGAGCCGCCTACGTCGGCTTTTTTAACGGCATCGGAAAGGTGGGGATATCGGCCGTCAGCGTCGTAATCCACATCACTATCCGTGTGATTCTCGCCCGATGCCTAATCGAACGGCTGGGACTTGCCGCGGTGGCCGCCGCCACGGGCTGCGGCTGGGCCGCGCTCGTCCTGTGCCAGACAATCCTATATTTCGCCCTACGGAAAGCTTTGTCTAAAAACAGAGGTTGATATCCGAAGCCGGCAGTTAATCCGCTGAAATCAGAACCGCCTCAGGAGGCAGCTTCTGTGAGTAGACGACGACAAGATCCTGATCGAGTATCATCGTATCCCCGCTGGGGATAATAACCTGATCTCCGCGTTTGACCATCACAATAATCGTATTTTTGTAAAACTTAGCCTCACGGATTTTTTTATTGCACCAACGGTGTTCCGGTGTAATACGAATCTCTTTCAGAAGAATTTCGCGGTTATCGGAAAATCCTTCCGCGCCCAGAATAACCGTATCTCCGGGGAGAATTTCCGTATTCCCCTTGGGCACCACCACCCGTTCCCCCCTCTTAATCACTGCTATCAGCGTTCCCGGGTGGAGCCGGATCTCGCGTATTTCCCGGTTCACCCACGGATGCTCCTTCCCTATGGGAAGCTGGATAAACTGAATCTGCGTATTCTCTGTGTAGTCGGTAAATGTCTTCATGACATCGGCATTCTCATCTATCATCTCACACTTTTTCGCCAGAACCGGAAGCAGGGAACCCTGCAAAATGATCGAGAACAAAACTACGCAGAAAACTATATGGAACACGTCGTTTTTCGTATAGCTGTCACTCACCGCCGCCATAATAGCAAATACGATAGATGCCGCCCCCCGCAGTCCGGCCCATGACACAACGAGATATTGCCGGAACGGTGTCTTAAACGGAGCCAGGAGCAAACCCACTGCTGCCGGCCTGGCCACAAAGGTCAGAAACAGGGCGATTGCCAAGGCAGGCAGAAGGATAGAAGGCATCTGTGAAGGAAATGCCAGCAGTCCCAAAAGGAAGAAAATAAGAATCTGCATAAGGCCGGTGAATGCGTCGAAAAAGCTCACCAGCGTCTTTTGGTTCTTCAGAGTCTGATTGCCCAGAATAATTCCGGTCAGATAAGTGCTAAGGTAGCCGTTCCCCCCTATCAGGGATGAAAAGGCATAAGAAATGATCGCAACGGCAAAGATGAATATCGTGTCGAATCCCTCACCGTAAAACTGGTACCGGTTCAGGAAACGTGATGCGGCAAACGCCACTCCTGCGCCGACCAGCAGGCCGAATAACAGCTGACTTGCAAGCATTCCGGCGATCTGCCCGACTCCCATTGTCCCGGACATCGCGGTGAGAACGATGATTGTCATCATATAGGAAAAGGGATCATTACTTCCGCTTTCCAGCTCCAGCATGGATGCCGAACCGTATTTTAAGTTAAGCTTGCGGGAACGCAGAATCGAGAATACGGAAGCGGCATCCGTGGAACCAAGAACGGAACCGATCAGCATACCCTCCAGGAAATCCATGTTCAAAACGAAGTAGCAGAACAGGCCGGTCAGCACTGCCGTCAGCACTACGCCCACCGACGACAGAAGGACTGATTTTCCCGCTACCGGCCGCGCTTCGCTCCATCTTGTTCCAAAGCCACCGTAAAACATAATAAAAATCAGGGCAACGGAACAAATCTGTTCCGCAATTTCATAATTGTCAAATGCAATCTTAATCACCCCGTCCGAGCCAAATAACATGCCCAGCACTATAAACACGAACAGGGTGGGGACACCGATGCGTCCCGAGATTTTACTGCTCAAAATACATATGAAGATAACAATGGATGTAATAAATAGTGATAGTGTAAGTGTGATAATATCAGCTCCTGTTAGTTTATTTCTTTTATTCTACAATAATATGCCGGAGAAAAGCCAATAAATCCGTGTTCAGAAAATGTTAAGAACCAGATAGCCCTGTCTGTTTATCCATCATTTCTTCGAATTTTTCCACCGTTAACGGTCTGGCATAATAGTATCCCTGGGCCAGACAGCAGGAATAGCTTTTCAGCATCTCCACCTGGCCCTTTGTCTCAACCCCCTCGGCCAGCACCGGAATGGACAGCGCCTTTCCCATGGCAATCACCATCTGAAGAATGGTTTCCGCCCTGCCGTACGGATCCGGTTCGCTTAAGAATCTCATATCCAGCTTAATCTGATCCACCGGTGCCTCTTTGAGCATGTTGAGTGACGAGTAACCGCTTCCGAAATCGTCCATTAAAATCTTAAATCCCATTCTCCTAAGCTGCCTAATATGACTGTGAATCGTCCTTGAATCTGACGCATAAGCCGTCTCCGTCACTTCCAGTTCAAGCAGGTCCAGGGGAAGCCGGTACTTTTGGGCCGTCTTGTACAGATGCTCACATAATTTGGGGTTATAAAAACCGACTCTGGACAAGTTGACCGATACCGGCACCGGCTGCCTGCCTCCGTCCAGCCATCTTCTCAGCACTTTACACGTCTCCTCAAACATATAGAGATCCAACTGGCCGATAAACCCGTTATGTTCGAAAATCGGAATGAAATCACCGGGCGGCAAAATTCCTCTTTCAGGATGTACCCAGCGCACCAGAGCCTCGGCTCCGATGATCTTCTCTGTTTCCATATTGAATTTCGGCTGTAAGTATACATGGAACTGCCTCTGCTCCATGGCCCTGTTCATCTCACTGACGATTAGCTGTGAATGGATTATCGCCTCCCTGTGGGAATCGTCATATACGGCCACGTGTCGTGCATAATTGCCCTTGATGCTGTTCACCGCGATATGCGCTCTGTCGCACATAATGTTGATGCTCTTATCCCTGCCGTGAACGTGATAAATGCCGCAGGAAACTTCAACATTCATGTCAATCGGATACGTTTTCAGCTCACTTCTTATCTTATCCGTAATCTCCTTTGCATATTCATCATCTTCCTCCGTACAGACCACGAAGTGATCGCCCTCAAAGCGGGAACAGACTCCCCCCTTCTCTGCCGTCCATTCTTTAATAATCCCGGCCAGGAAAATAAGGATGCCATCCCCTGCCTGTACGCCGAACAAATCATTGACAACCTTGAAATTCTCCACATTAAAGAAGATAATTTGAAATCGTCTGTCCGGTCTTTCGTCCATATACCGGAGCGCCCGTTCATAGAACGCTTTGCGGTTATACATCCCCGTCAGCTCATCAGTCTCAGCCATAAGCTGGTAGGCCTTCTTCTCCTTTAGCTCCATCATAATATGCATGTGCCTGCGGTACATGAGCGCTGCCAGAACTATTACGGCGGCTGTCAATGCAGTCAGGAAGATAATCTGTTTCCTGTAAAAGTACATAGTATCAATCAATGTATCATGATAGGATTGCGCCACCGTATGCGACATTATAATCTGGTTAATCGTATTATCGCCAAGGGAATTGATGGATTTGTTCAGGATACTCAGCAATTTCCTGTCCGCCTCCCTGGAAATCATCATGCAGCTTTTCTCCTCCATTGACTGCATGGACGTGACAGCCAGCGTTGAAAAGTCTCTCTTTTGCATAAAATAATTGGCCGCATGGGTATTCTGTATCGTCAAATCCGCCTCATGCTCCTTTACCGCGGTAAAACAGTCTTCCAGATTCTCTTTAAATATAATACCAAACCGCTGGAACTCGGCGGGCAGAAGGCTGTCCGCGTTCTCGTAGGAACAGGGCAGCGCCATCACTCCATCCTTCAGGCCGAAGATATTGACTCCGGAGTTTGATATAACCAGGGATGGCTGGGACATGATAATTTCCGTAAGCTGCACGCCTGTCTCCCGGCTCTTTTCCTGACTGAATAAAATTCCGGCTGCAATATCAGCGCGTCCGGCCTTAATCAAGTCCTCCGGCCGGCTGCCGGACGGTTCGGCGCTCAGTATAAACTCCAGTCCGCTTATCTCCCCAATCTTTCTTGCGAGATCGGGAAAAATACCGGAGGGTTCCCCCGTCTCCGGGTCAACGTAAGAAAGAGGATAAAAACCGTCTATACAGGCCACGGTTAATGGAGCGCTTTCCTTTACATATTCGGCCTCCTCCCTGGTCAGGAGCGGCTCCTCCGTCACGGTATTATCTCCGTAATATTCGTAATAAAGCTCTTCCACTATGTATGGTGATGATGAATATATGTTTCTCAGGGCATCATTGAGACTTTCCAGAACCTCATCATTGCCTTTGGTTGTGATAATATAAAAGGGAGCCGTGCCAAGCATATCCACAATTCTCAGATCGGTCTGTCTCGACAGACTGCCAATCACAGCCAAATCTGCCCTGCCGCTTTGAACCGCATCCGTAATTTCATCTACCGAATCAAGCTCCAAAGCCTCGTAACTGAAGCCCTTGAGCTTTGCAAAATCCGCAAATTCATCACTCTGATAAGAATCTTTCAGCACGGCAGCCGTCGCACCGTCCATCGCCTCATAATCCTGATAATATATGTCATTGCTTCCCTTATTTGTATAGACAAAGGTACTTTCACGCCCGATTGGAAACTCCGTATACGCGAACCGGGCCCTCCTGTCCGGCCTGCTCTGAGCGCAGCATACGAGATCGATCGTCCCCCGCTCCAGCTCGTTAAGACATTCCTCCCAGGTGTTGTAATAAAACTCATACCGCCAGCCGGTATACTCTGAGATTTTATCGAGAAAGGCTACGCCGTATCCATCAATATATCCTCCGTTCTCCTGCACGATAAACCCATCATAATTGATATATCCGACCCTCAATGTCTGTCTGCCTTGCTCCGAGGCTGATACAGCAGTTCCGGCCGGCGCCGTCAGTGGATATAAAAAGATAAGCACGGCAGAACAAAAAAATAT
Source organism: [Clostridium] symbiosum ATCC 14940 (assembly GCF_000466485.1). Classification (GTDB taxonomy): domain Bacteria; phylum Bacillota; class Clostridia; order Lachnospirales; family Lachnospiraceae; genus Otoolea; species Otoolea symbiosa. The sequence goes on from NZ_KE993024.1 coordinate 21,330, forward strand.
TCCGAACTGCCTCAGATATTTCAACATATTCCATTCCCCTCCCGGCAGAGCCTGAAAACCATTCCGCCTATTGCTATTATATCACTTCTGCCGGAATTTGCACTAATCGCCGCCGCTTTTTGAGCGAAGTGCCAAAAATCCCCCAAACTCTTGAATTTACCTGAACCCGGTGCTATACTTCACCCTTGGAAAGATACATATCCGTTATAAAGTGAGGTATAGTTTGAAATGAAAAGAAAATTTTTAGCCGTGGGGCTGGCCGCAGCCGCAGTTGTATCAATCACCTGCGGATATATGACCACCGCAATGGCTGCCGGACCAGTGAATCAGACGGAGGATGAGGACGCCTGTGATTTGCAGGACATCATGGAGTCGATAGAGGATGAGGCGCTCAGGGAATCCCCTGCCGCCAAGATCACTGCATTTGCCGCCGAGATACAGGATACGGTATCAGGACGTGACCTGGAAGCCCTGGCCGAACTGTGCGATTTTCCCATCAGCGTTACAATGCAGGACGGAACTTCCCTGACCGTCAATTCCCGGGAAGATTTTATTACTCTTGGGAAGGAGTCCGTGTTCACAAGAAGTCTGGTACATGAAATTGGAATTGCAGATCCGGCCGGACAGCAGATTTACGGAAACGGCATCGTCATGGGAAACAGGAATAACATTATAATCAACAGGATGCATGGCTCCCTGGCAGTTACCGGATTTAATTTTTAACAGCAGAACGCTCAGGCATACATGTTTCAGGGATTCAAAAAAGAGGAGATAAGATGGCAGCCCTCCGGCTTCCACATATCTCCTCTTTTACTTTGCATCGGAACCTCACTACAATGAAATATCGCTCCCCGCCCTGGCTCTTCTGTCTCTGATGGAGTGAATCACAGGCACCATGAAAATCGCAACGATACCTCCGGCAAAACCGTTATTATACAGATTCATTCCGCCGTAGACAATGCCTACATTCATCGCCACCGATGCGTGGAGGAATCCTGCCAGCAGACCGGCAATAACGCCGAATTCACCTGCAACCGGGGCCAGCGTCGTGGAAAACAGCAGCGCCAGCATGGCGGACGGGTTATTAATCTCCCAGGCATGGGTCAGGCTGGCCAGGCATACGCCCGTCATAATCGGGAAAATGTTCCTCAGATGCTTTCCCGTCGCACTGAAGCCAACTATTGTAAATATTCCGCCGATTGTGGGCCCGTTCAAATCGCTTCCCACCGCCAGTACAAAGAGCGTGGCAAAGATCCCGTTGATTCCCATATTCAATATAGTGGCGGCTCCACCCTCGTCCGCCAGATAATCCGTACCGGATATACCGGTGGTTTTTAAAATCCGGCAGTAGGCATGAACCACTCCCTCCCCGCCCAAAAGCAGGGCCCCCAGTATCATGCCGCCGAACAGGATGCCCAATAATATCAGAAACAAACAGTTATTTCCGGAAGACCAGATAAGCCGCGCTTCCGTCTCTATACCGAATGACTTCAGGGATGATACGATAACCGTGGCAATTATTCCGGCTGCAAAACCGACATTGTAAAGCGAGTAGCCCTTATGGGCATAGTGAACATGGGTAGATAACGGCGGAAGCACAAAGCCGATAGAAATCCCCACTCCCACGGTCAGGAGCAGCCGTCCGAGCAGAGGCATATCCACGATATGCATAATCTGTGTGATAATCGGCGATAAACTGGTACCGTAAATTCCCACATATATATATTTTGAAAGTGAAGTTTTATGGTATTTGGCGTATAACAGAACTCCCAGAAGGATAGCCCAGATATTCATCAGGTTTTTGCCAAAAAGTGAGAATCCAAACATCAGACAGCTGGACGTAATGGTGTGCCCATCCATCTCCATGTCGAGAAAATAGATAAATCCGATACTCATTAAAGTGAGGGCGCCGGCGTTGATAAAGGCTGCCCCAATGCCGCCCACTGCTATGTAGTCCGTAATCAGGAAATCCGGCTCCCTTATCATGGTGTAAACGCCCTCGAGGATTCCTTCCAGCGGCTGAAGCAAAAGTCCCGCAACAATGAAGTAAGCTGGAATCAGAGCCAGCAAAAGGAATTTCCTTTCTCTGGTCAGAGATTTCATTTTGATCATAAATACACTGCCTTTCCGAAAAAAAGGGTATGCAAATTCTAAAGTACAGCTCCTTTGCATACCCTGTCCGTCTGTTAATATAACGTTAATTTTACTCTTTCTATATTTTATTTCTTTTCCGGAATATTTGCAACTATTATTTTTATTTTATAACAATAATAAATAATTGTTTATATTCAGCCGGTTTTTCTCACCTCGTCCTCTTCCTGCTTTTGTTCCAGTTTTTTTACAAGGACGGACTCTATCCGTCTGTTTTTTATCTGTTCCACATGAATACTCAGGCCCTCCGTCTCCACATCGAGAGTTGTGCCGTCCGCCGGAATGGTGTTGAGGCAGCTTAGCACCAGGCCGCCTACGGTCTCATAATCTTCCTGCTCAGGCAGGGTCATCCCCAGAGTCTCCGAGACGTCCCTGATCAGCGTGCATCCCGGAAAACGCCAGAGATTGTCATCCATCTGCTCGATCTCCGGTTCTTCCTCGGCATCAAACTCATCATAAATGTTTCCGACTATTTCTTCCAGAAGATCCTCCATGGTGATGATGCCGCTTATCTCCCCGTACTCGTCTATGACAATCGCCATATGTATCTTCTTTTTCTGCATATCGCCAAAAAGCTGATCCGCATGCATTGTCTCAGGTACGAAATAGGGCTGGTGGAGAAGCTCGCCCAGGGGCTTTTTATCCGTTCTCAGATTTAGCAGATACTCTCTGGAATAGAGAATGCCCAGGATGTCACGGCCGTCTTTATCATATACCGGAAAACGTGACAAACCGGTTTCACGGATTTTTTCAACGATCTCTTCTTCCGTATCACCAATTTGAAATGACTCCACCTCAAAGTCCCGTGTCATTGCCTCCTGAACCGATGTGTCGTTAAACTCAAATACATTCTGGAGCCACTCCGTCTCCTCTTCGTCGATAGCGCCGTTCTCTTTTCCCAGGTCAATCATCATCCGTATCTCATCTTCCGTAACCTGCTCTTCCTCTGCTTCCACTTTCATATGAAGAAGCTTCAGCATGGTGTTGGTGGAAAACGCCAGAAAACCGATAACCGGTTTCATGCCGAAAGCAATGGCCGATACCGGTCCGCTGGCAATCTTGGCCACTTCGTACGGCTTTTGCATTGCAATACGTTTTGGCACAAGCTCTCCGAATATCAATGTAAAGTACGACAGAATAATGGTAATCACAATTACAGAAACCGTATCAAGCGCGCTCACCGGCAAATATTGAAAACCAAGACCGTTATAAATCCAGTTTGTCAGGCTGTCTGAGAAGTTCTCCGCAGCAAACGCGCTGCCCAGGAATCCGGCCAGCGTGATGCCTATCTGTATCGTCGAAAGAAATCCGGCCGGTTCTTCCGCCATCCTCAGCAGCCTTCCTGCCGTCTTATCTCCTGTCTCCTGCAATCTCCTGAGCTTCGCCGTATTAAGCGATATCACGGCAATCTCCGTCGCCGCAAAAAAAGCGTTTAAAAGTATCAGTGCCGCCTGCACAATCAGTTGTTGTGGTAATTCTCCCACCGTTATCTCTCCTTTTCATTTCTTATATTTTGAGCTCGAAAAGGCACAACCTGCTTAAGTAAAAGCAGATTGCGCCTCTATTTTACGGCTCAATATTTAAATTGCTGTTTTTTACATCAGCGTCGGGGGCGCTGTCGTCCATCCTGTATTACACTCCTTTTCAACTGCCGCCAATATACCGGCGGTATTGTCATGCACCATTATATTACAGGATATGCGGTCAGGCCGCAATAGTTTACGGGAGAGCTTAACGAAAGCTTAGCATGGGTTGTTACGCTTCACAGCCCCTCCAGAATTGATTCCGCCTCCTTCCCCCGGTCAGGTTTTCGCAGGGTCGGAAGACTCATATACACACCCCACCACCCCGTCCGCTGGCCGTTCCGGCGGCGTCCTCACCTTTAACTAAATCTACACAACCGTGAGAGCAGTAACGTTACTCCGTCATAATTCTGATAATTTCCTTGTCCGTCTCCTTCATGCCTTCCTTCCCCAGACGGCCGATATTGCGGATCGTGTTTTCCACGCCCTTGGCTACAAGACCGTCACCGCCGTAGAACTGCTGGCCTTTCTTGTACATCTTATAGCCCAGTATCCCGGTATCCACCGCAACCGCTATCTTTGCCGCGCAGGAGGCTTTGGCCCCGTCACAGACGATTCCCGATGTGATGGCCAGAGCGTTAACCAGAGTGTGGGCAACCACCTTCAGATCGCCGCCTTCCAGGTAGGCAATTCCCGCGCCTGCGCCCGCACCTGCGCTGACAGCTCCGCAATAGGCGGACAACCGTCCAATTCCTGTCTTCTGATGAAGTGTCACAAGATTGGATAACAGGAGCGCCCGGTACAGCTTTTCCCTGCTGCACTTCAATTCTTTTGCATATTCAATTACAGGCAGTGACGCCGTCATTCCCTGATTTCCGCTGCCGGAGTTAATAATAACAGGCAGGTCACAGCCGTTCATCCTTGCATCGGATCCTGCCGCCGCCATCGCCTTAGCCCTGTTCTCAATCCTGTCTCCGTATTCCTCCATCAGAACACGGCCGATGTTGGCGCCGTAGTCTCCGCGCAGGCCTTCCTCGGCAATTGCCGTATTATATGCAATCTGACGGTCCAGGACGGCTTTTACGTCCTCCAAATCTGCCGTATCGGCAAAATCATATATCTTCTCGATTGTCAGCAGGGAATAGTCGGGGGCGTCACAATCCTCTTCTTCTCCCGCCTGCTTTTCAAACAGGATTTTACCGTCTTTTTCTATCTCTATAATATTCGTATGCTCCTGCGCAATTCTCACCCGCGCGCGGGAACCGTCCTTCTTTGCCGTCACCGCCATATCCAAAAGGTAGGGCGTGTCGAGAGGCGCCACCGTTATCTCAACTTTCTCCATATAAGCGCCGAGGCCCGCTATATCCTCGTCCGTAACCTTTGACAGCACTTCCAGTTCCAAATCTTCTCTTCCGGCCAGGATGCCGACGGCGGCTGCCGCCTCAATTCCCCGGCGCCCGCCGGAATTAGGCACAATTACGCTTTTTACATTTTTTACAATGTTGCCGCTGACCTCCACCAGAACCTTATCCGGCAGGACCCCCAGCACCGATCTGGCTTTTGCGCTGCAATAGGCCAGGGCAATCGGTTCCGTACATCCCATTGCCGGAACCAGCTCACGTTCCAATATCTCCACATACGTCTTATAACAAATATTATCCTTCTCCATTTATGAAATCCTTTCCCCTTCTTATCGGAACAGTTCTGTCGACAAATAGCGTTCACCCGTATCGGGAAGAACCGCAACAATCCGTTTCCCTTCGTTTTCCGGCCTCCGTCCCAGCACAACTGCCGCCCACAGAGCTGCGCCGGACGAAATTCCCGTCAGAAATCCCTCTTCACGGGCCGCTGCTTTTCCGAGCCGGTAAGCGTCTTCTTCCTTTGCCGTAATAATTTCGTCGTAAATTCCCGTATCGAGTATTTCCGGTATGAAGCCGGCGCCGATACCCTGAATGCCGTGCGGTCCCGGAGCTCCCCCGGAAAGAACCGGTGAGCCTGCGGGTTCCACCGCCGCCACATAGACGGACGGATTCATCTCTTTCAGATAGCGGGCCGTCCCGGTAATCGTCCCCCCGGTACCCACTGTTGCCACAAATATATCCACTTTCCCGTCCGTATCCTCCCAAATCTCAGGACCGGTACTATGATAGTGTGCGTCAGGATTGGAGGGGTTGGTAAATTGTCCTGCAATCCAGCTGTTATCCGTTGTCTTCTGAAGCTCTTCTGCCTTTTCTATGGCTCCCTGCATGCCCTTTTTCCCGTCCGTCAATACCAGCTCAGCCCCATGCGCCTTTAACAGCATCCTGCGTTCCTCACTCATACTGTCCGGCATGACAATCACCGTTTTGTAGCCCCTGGCGGCAGCTACGGCAGCCAGTCCCACACCCGTATTACCACTTGTCGGTTCTATGATAACCGAGCCTCTTTTCAGGATTCCCGCCTTCTCCGCGTCCAGTACCATCTGCAGTCCTACCCTGTCTTTGGCGCTCCCGGCCGGATTAAAGCACTCCAGCTTTGCAAGGATTTCAGCGTTTACCCCCTCTGCCTTTGCCAGTCTTCTGAAGTTCACAAGCGGGGTATGTCCTACCAGCTCTTCAATACCCTGATATATTTTGCCCATGGCGGCTCCCTCCTTTTTCCGTCAGCAGGTTGCTCCCCCTTTGAGATGAACCTGCGCATTAATAATCTCATCTTTTCGTTCCAGCAGCTCATTTCCTAAAAGCTGGGCTTCCACATTTTCAAATCCCAGTCTCTCAATCGTATCGGAAAAGCGCTCTCCGGTGATTCCCTGCTCACGGAACAAAAGAATCGCTTTTTCCAGAACCTCAAGCACCTCTTCTTCCGATTTGAAAATCTTCCCAAGCTCCCTGCCTTCGGCCGTTCTCTTGCCCCATCTGCCGCCGATTACGGCCTTAAATCCCTTTGTCTCTTCCGTCACCGCGTCAAATGGACATTTGCTTGTACAGCGTCCGCAGTTATTGCATTCCTCTTCAGGTATGCGGACCGTGCCGTCCTCCACGGCCGCCGCGCTGACGGGACAGGCGTCCACTACCACACAGCTTTTGCAGCCCTTGCAATTATCCGCATCGTTTGCCGGTATGCTCTGTCCGATGATACCGAAATCATTCAGGTCCGGCTTTACACAGTTATTCGGACAGCCGCCAACCGCTATTTTGAATTTGTGGGGCAGCTTCACCTCATGGTAGCCTTTATAGAATCTGGTATGTATCCGGTCTGCCAGTGCAAATGTGTCACACAGTCCATACTGGCATGTGGTTCCTTTGCAGGAAACGACCGGCCGGACTTTAGATCCGGTTCCGCCTGTCTCCAGGCCAGCCTCAGCGACACATTCCCTGAACGGTTCAATATTCTCATATGGAATACCCGTTACCTCTATTGTAAGACGGGTTGTCAGTGCAACATGGCCGTCCCCGTATTTCTCCGCTGCTTCCGCTATTTTGGCACTCTCTGCCGCCGTTATCTTTCCGTTTCTGGTGATAATCCTGCCGTTAAAGCAGTCGGTACCTTTATTATGCAGGAAACCAAGCGCCTTGACTCTGGTAATGTCCTCCGGGCTGACTGTAACCTCCTTGCACTCTGCCTCGATAAGCCCCTCTGCCGCCAGAAAATTCTCCAGCAGCCTGTAGGAGATTTCAACCGTCTTGTAGCACCGGCTGTCCTCCTGCGTATATTTTTCTTTCAGTACGGAACATTTTGTGCTTCCCAGCTCTCTCTCGAACATCTGGCAGAAGTTTGCACACTTTTCTTTGAACCCTTCCGTTGCATGCGCCCGTTCCTCCACCAGAAACATGCTGATAACCGCCATGGCGCTGCTCAAGGCTCCGCAGGTCCCGCCACAGCCCATACCTCCGCCGAATCCGCTGACCAGACGGAATGAGTCCTCATTCAGTCCGAGATGATATTCCTCATTTGCTGCGCGGAGTATGGTTTCCGCACAGTTATAGTCCTTTTCCAGATAATAACGGCGTAATTTATGGTTGTTCATTTGTATTTTCCTCACTTCTATATTTATATATCTATGCGTCAGGTGTGCGCCTGCAAAGCGACGGCGCAGCGGACCCTGCGGCTAGCTTTGCAGACGTGCGCCCGGCGTGGATAGCGGGCGCTGTATGCACAAGTACATAGAGGACAGACTGCTAGCTCCGCAGTCCCTTTTTCTCCATGATTTCCCTGAGTTCATCCACGACTGCGCCCAGCTCCTTGCCCTCTTCATCTATGATAATATCGGCATACCGCTCAAAATATGAAACTCTTTCATTATAAAGTTCTTCCAGCGTCATCCCCTCTTTCAGAACCACGCCCCTGTCTACTACATCTCCCAGTCTGCTGCATAATTCTTCATAACTGATTTTAAGGTAAACCACCGGACCAAGAGATTTCAGGTTTTCCATGGCTTCTTTACCATATATCACGCTGCCCCCGGGAGCGATTACGGCCCGGTTTGCCCTGAGTCCTGCATTGACCCGGTTTTCCACCTCCATAAAGCCGTCAAGTCCCTGCTCTTTGATAATTTCTTTTAGCAGCTTTCCTTCCTCCTCCTGGATCACAATATCCACGTCAATGAAGGAATAGCCAAGACGCTTTGCAAGCAGAACGCCTACCGTACTCTTTCCTGCGGCGGGCATGCCAATCAGTGTTATGTTATTCTTCCGGCTGTCCTTTGTATTATCTTTCATATTTTCCTCCCGGCCTCTTTTTATTTCCCCTTGCAGGAACAGTTTTCTTTCTCACACTGTAACCGAAGGTTCCCAGCAGACTGGAAAGACCATAATATTCTCCATGGGAATAGACAATCGGAGCCGCTTTTTGAAGTTCAAATCTGCCCTGTTCATTTAAATATGCCTCGTCAACATCCACTGCCACAACTCTGGCAAGAAACATGTGATGGGAACCCAGCTCCCTGATCTCCGATACGCGGCACTCGATATTGACGGGACTTTCTTTAATCAGCGGGACTTTCACCTCCTGCGCCGGGATGGGGGTCAGTCCGGTCTCCTTCCATTTATCCGTGTCTCTGCCTGACTTTACTCCGCAGTAATCGGTAGCCCGGACCAGTTTTTCCGTCGTCAGGTTTATGACAAATTCGCCTGTTTCTTTCAGCATCCCATAGGAATACCGCTCCGGCCGTACGGATATATATGCCATGGGAGGGTTCGTGCAGACGGTTCCTGTCCAGGCAATTGTAATAATGTTGCTCTTTCCTTCCCGATCCGCCGCGGTCACCATAACAGCCGGAACCGGATATACCATATTTCCCGGTTTCCAGAGCATGCGGCCATTACCGGTGCTGTTTTTATTGTCTTTTTTCTCTCTCATTTCAGTTATCCTCTTTACTCTAAACCTACTATGTATCATAGCAAAAAATGAGGGTAATGTATACCCTCATTTCAGCCTGAGAGAATCAGTATTACTCTATACAGCTTGCCGCCTTTTGGCATGGTGTGAACAGTAAGGAATCAGTAAAGCTCTGTATAAATTTTCAGCACCCGGGCTTCATCCAGAAAAACAAAATTGTTGCCCATAAGACGGCCCTGTGTTTCCATGACGTTCCTTGTGAAGTCTTTAAGTTCTGACTTCGTCACGCCGTATTTATGCAGCGGCTTTTTAGGAAGAATCTGGTCCAAAAGTTGTTCCAGGCAGTCGTATACATCCCTTACGGGGCAGTCGAGGAGGCCTGCCAAATATGTATTTAACACTGCAATTTCCCCATCTTGACGGATTTCCATATAATTTTTCAAAACACCGGTGAACATAGCATAGTTGCTCTCTCCATGAGGCACATGATATTTTCCGCCCAAAGGGTAACTCATGGCATGAACCGCTGCACAGCCTGCGGTTCCGAAGGAAAGACCCGCATAGTTGGAAGCAGTGAGAAAGTTGTTCAGCAGCGGAATCCGGGCATCCCTGCCCTCCCTGGCGATGGTCTGATAACCGCGGATTATCATCTCAACAGCCTTATATCCGAAAAGTTTCGTGTACGTTGTTGCTTTGGGGGAGAGAATAGACTCCACCGCATGAACCAGTGCATCGATGGAGCTTGCTGCAAACACGCCAAAGGGAAGCCCCTCTAAAAGCTGCGGGAGCAGCACAGCCGCATCTGCATACATCGCCGGTCCAACCAGACCCATTTTCGTATTAATACGGGTGCGGTTCAATATGGAGATATTCGTGACCTCACTGCCGGTTCCACAGGTGGTGGGCACAATGATTAAGGTACGGCGCTTTGGCAGCGCCGGAGCCATATCGTAGAGGCAGTCGATGCTCTCGTCTCCGGCCACTGCCAGAACCTTGGCAATATCAATGACTGTTCCTCCGCCGATGGCAATAACCCGTTTACATCCTGTTTTTTTCATATCCTGCATGATGGCTTCCGTCATGGTGTCGGTGGGCTCGCCGATCCCGTATTTTTCCTGATATAGTACACGGCAGCCTAAATTCATGGAGCCGAAATAGGGCTGGTAAATGTATTCGTTGGTCAGGATAAGGTCTGTTTCACAAAGGCGGAATTCATCTGCAAATTCCTGGCAGCTGTTAAAGCTGTGCAATTCCTGTTTCCAAATTATCTCTATCATAATGTACCATTTCCTCCCGTCATCTGTTTATCCGCCTTATCCTGCTTAATCATACGTGGGATAGCTATAAATATTGGAATAATAACGGCAATAAGAGCAATATTTCCAAGGAGCGTATAGCCCTTTTTCACAATTACCATAAGTCCCACCTGGGAAAGAATACCGCATGTCAGCAAGAAACCCAGGGACAGGATAAAGAACTTTGCTCTGTGGGAGAGCTTCTCCGTCTTCCATACACCGGCCCATCTGTTGGAAATGTTGAAAGTAAAGCTGGGGGCTGTGGACGCTACCGCAAAAATTACTACAACCCAGTAAACAGCAGTAAGTACACCCGGAAAATAATTCTGGCAAATCATTAAAATTGGGGTACCCTGCATGACATCCGGCATGAAAGGCAGTACAATGGCCCCAGTAATTGCAAACAGCGCCGTAACGAGAACGCCGATCATGATGCCGGAGCCGATGGCGTCCCGGTTATCACGGATTTGATCTGAATAATTGCTCAGTGTGGAACCCCAGGCTGAAGTATTAAAACAGTAGGAAAGGAACATCAGAAAATGAGCTTTTACTGTTGTGCCTCCCCAGTCCAACCCTTCCTGGAAGTTTCCAATCCTGCTCACCAGCACATCGCCGCGGATTGCGATAACGGAAATCAAAATAACTCCAAGGCACAGAATAAGGGAAACCGTCATGATTGTATTAAATTTCCGGAGAAAGCCTGCTCCATAAATAGTCAGAACGGCAAAGAGCAGGATACCCATGGCACTGCCCACCAATACAGGAATGCCCAGGAGAGCATGCATAAGCTCGGTGAACAGAGCAACTGTGGCAGCTACATTGACCAGACCTTTCAGCATGGTGAAGATATCAAAAAATACTGTTACGCCGCCTCTAAGCAGCGGGTTGGCATCTGGTTTATGTAAGCCGTAAAGCGCCAGGTAGTATTGATTATAATTTTTAACCTTGTAAATGCGGATAAATACCAGGCTGATAGCACAGAAAAAAGTCATAAAGGCAAAAAAGATTGAAAGCCATACCAGGGACCAGCCGCCGCCAAGAGTTACAATATAGGCGGACGCATAAACGCCGGAGGCCATGTTAGCGCCGCAATAGGTGCCGAACATCAATGCTCCTATGCCGAACCAAATGGAAAAAGTTTTGGCAAATCCGCTCTTTTTTAAATATTCCATAATTGAATCTCCTTTCATTTAGAATGGCTGCCTCATTTGTTAATTTAAAGATTCCGAATTATATTTTATTTTTCTTATGGGCTGGGCCGCATATCGAATGGCTGCCTGGCGTACCCATTCAAGGCGTGAATCATCAATGTCTGCGGGAACCGTACAGTCGGCGCCCACCATAATCCCCACCTGGCCGGCCTCATCAAGAATCTGATACGTGTATTTCTCAACCTCTTCCCGCGTTCCTTTGTAGAGAACCCCCTTCTGTTCAAAACCGCCGAAAACAGCCTTACCGCCAAAAAGCCTTTTGCCCTGGCTTAGAGAAACCTTTTCCGTATGGACATCCCAGTTATAGGCGGCGGCATTAAAGCCGGTAAACAGATTGAGATCGTTCCCCTGTCCGATAAAACCGCAGATATGGAGTATATTCACATCGCTGAGTTTATTGGCGTCATCCAGGACAGCTTTTTCAAAAGGTGAAATATAGGTACGGTAAATCTCTTCCGGAAAAAAGCCGGCCTGGTTGTTTACACTCAGATAAATGCCGTCTACTCCGCACTCCTTTATGAGAAGGCGGTTTAATTCCATAATACCCTCGCTCACTGTCTTGCAGGCTTCCCCAAGCGCCTCCGGTTCCTCTTTGATAAAGCGCTTAATTACAGTCTCCGGACCTCCGAGTCCGGGCCTGCGTCCTTCCGGCAGCGCACTGCGCAGAACCAAAGTAGGAGAAAAGCTGGTGGCATAAACCGGAGCGTCGCTGTCGGCGTAAATCTCACGTACCCGTTTTGTCAGCTCCAAAGTCCGCTTCACAAATCCAGAGTCCGAAGATAGCGGTTCAATTTTTCTTAAATCGGCTGCTGTCTTTACAAAGGATGCCTCCACCGGCATAAGCATCAGGGAATCGTTCATCACCTTTGCCACATCGGGATCAAAGAGCTTGCGGGCAATTCGGTGGCCCTCGATGTTTTTTTCAAAAACCTCATCATCTTCGATACCCTTACCAAAATCCGTCCAGTCCTCCAGGAAATGATGGAAGAAAGCAACCGGAACGCGATCCACCGGCTTGTTCGCCAGAACGTTAAGAAATCTTTCATGTTTTGTCATAGCAGAATCTCCTTTGTTTGATTTTTTATTGACATTTTCGATATAAAAAGCTTATCATATAAGTGTTCATTTGGATAATATATATAAAAACCGGCCATATGAAAAAAAGCTATATCAGGATAGAAGGGAGAATCATCTTGAAAATTAAGGTTCTGGAATATTTCATTACGCTGGCGGAATCACAGTCTATCAATGAGGCGGCCGGGAAGCTGTATATTGCCCAGCCCAGCCTCACAAAAGCTCTGCAGCTGTTTGAGGCGGAGATCGGCACTCAGCTGTTTCAAAGAAAAAAAACGGGAATACAGCTTACTGAAGCCGGAAAGAGAATTCTTCCGGAGGCAAAGCAGATGGTAGAATATTATAACGGTTGGCTTAGCCTTTCTGAAAAACTTCCCCTGCGCGCTGTAGATATTTATATTCAGGCCTCTTTTCCCAATTTCCTCCTTCCAAAGGTAGTTCTGCAGTTTAAAAAACTGCACCCCAGCCTGCAGATTAATTGTGAGGTCAGCCGGACGCCTGAGCAGTACATCTCCCAGGACACAGAACGGCCTGTTCTGTCTCTTTTTGTATGCGGACAGAAAGGATTGATGGAGAAATGCGTAAAGGCCCAAGGAACGCCTCCCATCGTTCTGTTTCAGGGAGAATACTGCTGTCTTGTAAATAAACACAGCAGCCTAGCAGAAAAAGAAACCGTAGTTCCCCAGGATTTAAAGGAACATTATCTCGCCTTAAAGTCGCGGCTGGAAGCCCCCTCAACAGCTATGCAGCCCGTTCTGGATGAAATTGTTCCGGTTATCTCCCCTTCCCAGGTGATTCAGACGGAATCTGTGGACAGTGTGATTAATCTGGTCCGGACACAGTCTGACGTATACGCCCTTTCCTATTATCCGATTCTGAAGAGGTACCCGGGAGTATCGGAGGGAGAAATTGTCTCTCTCCCATTTAAGGGCGATTATACAAAGGGAGATTTTTGTCTGTTTTATTCCAGGAAGGCATACCGTCAATATCCGGTCCTGCAGGAGCTTGTTACGGCTATCCAGGATGCCGCCGCCCAGTTTCTGGCCGAGAATTAATGAATCATAAATGCTGCGGACTGCCAAATACAGTTCCGCTTGATATATCCAAAGCTGCATTATAATACAACGGAAGGGCAAAGCCATAAACCTGGCATTACCCTTCCGTTACTAATAATATATCTTTTTAATTTTTAGCAGAATCTGAAAATTATCTTATTGTTCCGTCGCCACCATCAGCCCCGGCACCAGCTGTTTTTTCCTGGAAACAACCCCCGGCAGACTGACAATATGCTCTTCCTTATCCATCTCTTCATCCCCTAAGTGGAACGCTTCTCCTGCCAGCTGTTTGGCTCCCTGCCCGTCGCAGATCAGTTCCGTGGACTCCGTAAGGATATTCGTCAGCATGAAGAACATCATATCGACTTTCTCATCCTCCCTGGCCCTGTTCATATAGGTCAGCATTCTGCTTTTCAGTTCGTTCAGCTCACCGGCATTCAGGGATGTGATCTGTCCGACACCGAACGCAATCTTTCCGGCCGTAAAACGCTTGAAGTCCTGATAAAAGATTTCCGCATCACTCTTTCCCTTCAGCTTGCTGCCGGCAGCAAACATCTTATTAGCCAGCTGCTCCACATCAATCCCGGCGATAGCCGCAAGCTTCATCGCCGCATCTTTGTCCACCGGCGTGCAGGTCGGTGAGCGGAAAAGAAGCGTATCGGAGATGATGGCGCTGCACAGCAGTCCCGCAATCTTATTTTCTATTGTAACTCCCGCTTCTTTATACATCTGATATATAATCGTAGCCGTACAGCCCAGCGGCTGGTTCCTGAAAAATACCGGTCCCATTGTCTCAACCGTGCCAAGGCGGTGATGATCGATGATTTCCAGAATATTGGCATTCTCCATACCGTCCACAGCCTGGCTGCGTTCGTTATGATCCACAAGTATCACATTCTTGCCTCTGGCCCCCAGCAGGTTCCGCCGTGATATCATCCCCTTATACTTCCCATTCTTATCGAGTATCGGGAAATCACGATGGCGTTTGCTCGCCATCACTTCCTTGATGTCATCGATATAATCATCCGTATCAAAGGTGATTAAGTTTTCTGTCTTCATGAAAAAGCTGATCGGCATACTCTGGTTGATCAGACGGGCCGCCGTATATGTGTCGTACGGTGTCGTAATTACGGTACAGCCCCTCTCCTGAGCCAGTTTTTTAATTGTCATGGATACACCTGCGCCCTCGCAGACGATAATACATCCTGCCTCCATCTCGATCGCGCAGAGCTGTGACTCATACCGGTTGCCCAGGATTACCAGATCATGTTTCTCAATGTAGTATTCCATCATATCCGGGTTTGCAGCGGCAATCAGAACCTTTCCTTCTTTGAAATATTCCCTCTCATCACCAATCAGCATCGCCCCTTCCAGGGTCTCGATAATATTCGTATACTGGGTACATGCCTTCGAGAGAATGCTGCTGTCATATACATTCATATAGGAGCGCGTTATATCCCCTACTGTGATCAGCCCCTCCAGCACATTGTCCTCTGTTACGGCCGGAATCGTCACAACACCGGCGTCCTGCATCAGATTCCATGCTTTTTTCAGGGAAATATTCTTTGCTACGCCTTTTGTCTCTCTTATCTCTATGTCCTTTACCTGTGTTTTAACTGTCTGGGTTTCTTTCGGAGCTGCCATCCCGAAATAATCAAGCACAAACTGGGTCTCCGAATTGACGTGCCCGGCCCGGCCCGGCACATATTCCCCTCCGGATGTTATCTGCTTCAAATTCGCGTAACAGATGGCAGAGCAAATGGAATCCGTATCAGGATTTTTATGCCCGATTACTATGGTCTTTTTCGTTTTATCAACTGTCATGCGGCCTCCTAAAATTTAATAGTCCTGTCATATCTATTCAAAATTGTCTCTTTCTTACTGTCCCCGGCACATATGCGAACGGTAACCTTTCTTTCTCAGGTATTTTTCAGTATAGCACATTTGCAGTATACCGAACAGCTACCTTTTTGTATTTTTTACGGTTCAAACGGTGAAATAGACGCTTTCCCGGCCTTTTACCGCCGGTTTACAGGAGGGTCAGGCAGAGCCGGCCGGATATTCCGGCTGCTCTGCCTGACCTTCTTCTGCGGCTGCTTACCATTCTGCCGCTTTATTCGGTTAATGCCGTTCCCCGGCGGATGCATTGCATGGGTAAAGAGCTTTTAAGCTATTTACGGTCCGCCACGGTATCTCATTGCTTATTTGCACCTATTCACCGTTTGGCTCCGGTTCTTTAGCGCTTACTTCCGGTTTTTTACCGTCTGTTTTCGGCTCTTTATCGTCCGTCTCCGGTTCCTTCCCGGCTGTTTCCGGCTCTTTATCGTCCGTCTCCGGCTCCTTTCCGGCTGTCTCCGGCCCTTTATCGTCCGTCTCCGGTTCCTTTCCGGCTGTTCCGGACTCTTTATCGCTTTCCTCCGGCTCTTTGTTATCAGGTTCTGCCTTATTGCCGCTATCCTCCGTCTTATCGACTGTTACGTCGGGTTCCGGTTCTTTCGCGGGCGTTGAAACATTTTCGCTCGGGACAGCCGCCGCGCCATTATTGTCTGGCTCCTCCCGTTCTGTAACCCTCCCATTTTCATCGGTGTATACCGCAAAACTCAGTTCATCATATCCCTCTGCTTCAATGGTTACGGTGTTTTCTTCTTCTGTATTAAATCCATTTATGCTGAAGTCCAGATATTTTAATCCGCCAAAGGATTCATCCTCCGACACCTTGTATTTATCCTCATCATTTGAAGAAATTGACCAGCTGCTGTATTCGTAAGTCCGTCCGTTCACCTGTATCTCTGTCTTATCTTCCTTCTTAAGTATTGTCAGATATGCTGCCAATTCTTCTTCCGTCAGATTCTTAAAAGATACACGATAATATTTTCCGCCTAATACTGATGTTTTAAGCTCTGCCTTCTTTACATCCGGCGGAGTCAGTTTATCGGACGGAGCCGGTCCGTCTTCTCCTGCAATCCCGCCGTTCTCATCCAGAGTCACTTTGAAGCTTATGTCTTCGTAGCCCTTTACCTTAACATTAACCGTATTATCTCCTTCACCAAAGCCGTCTTTGCTGAAATCCAGGTATGTGTTGTCCGATACGGTATATTTCTGTTTGTCTGCCGCCATTATCAGCCAGGAGCTATATTGATATTTTTGGCCGTTCACCTCGATTTCTGTTTTGTCATTGTCAGCAAGCGCCTTCAGGTAATTCCGTAATTCTTCATCATTTAAGCCAGTGAATGATACCCGGTAGCATCTGCTGTTATAGAGCGACGCCGGCTCTGCCTCCGGAGCAGTCAGCAAGCCGGCCGGCGGTTCCTCAGACCCGCTGTCCGTAATCTCCCCGTTTTTATCCAGATAAACATCAAAGTTCAAATCATCACAGCCCTCTGCTTCAATCGTTACGGTATTCTTTCCTGCCGTAAAACCATTGATGCTGAGATCCAGGTACTGCCTGGTTCCATTTGTCTCGTTATCGGATACGGTATATTTATACTGATCGCTTGTTCCTATGGAAAATCCGCTGTAGGTATATTTTTCCCCATTCACCTGAACTGCCGCCTTGCCGCTGTCCTCAAAGAGCTTCAGGTAATTCTCCAATTCCTGCCCGGAAGCTGCTTTAAATGACACGCGGTAGTATTTTCCGTTGAGTAAGTCCGATTTTTTCTCTACTTTATCCAGCTCAGGTGCGGTCAGTGTTTCGGGAGGATTCTGGTTCTCTTCTCCCTTATTAATCCTGAATTCCAGCGTTTTAGGCGTGTAATCTTCCGACCATACAGTTACCATATAGACTCCGGACTCTTTAAAAAGCCCTTTCTGAAGTACAAAGCCAAATTTACCGGGAATATAGTTATCGTCCCCAAACAGTGAACCTTCCGTGTCGGAAGTCACTTTCCGGCTGCTTCCGTCCGGTCTCTTAAGCTCGATTCCCTTCAGGTTCTTCATGAAGTCTCCTCGCAGCGTGTTCTGGCTCTCATCCCCCTCTCTGCAGGCCGCAATCACATGCACGTCCTGGCCGGTATAGTATGCCGACTCATCCTCCGCGCCTTCTTTCGCCGCCGGGTTCGGATCCGCCAGTGACAGTTCAAACTGCTCCGGTGTTTTACTTATATGAATCTGTGCCACAGCCGTCTGGTATCCCCCGGAAACCACTCTCAGCTCATGAACTCCCGCCGTTAGCTGGACACTTCCTCCTGCTGTCCCCTTTGTTGCAGAATAGATGGTAGCTTTTCCCGTCTCCTCGTCAAATAGATATCCGGCCAGATAGCTGTCGCTTCGCAGGGCAATGGCGCTGCCGTCCAGATAGAACTTTGTATTTTTATTCAGGTATGACGGATCCGAACTGCAGCTCAGCACGAGATCTTCCCCGAATGCTCCGTTAAGACCTTCAAGCCGGGGCGCCCGTTTCCCCGTCATCTCAGAGAACAGGAATGAAGAGCCAAGAAGTCCGTCCTCTAAAACACGTTTCACCTGATACGGACGGTTTTCGGTCTTTCCTTGGCCGCTGTCTGCGTACCGGCGGAAGGTGAGCGCCGTCCCGTCTCCGAGTCCCGCATCCTTTACCGCATTCAAATACGCAGTAAAATCATACAGCTCCTCCGCATTTTCATCCATTACCGCTACCGGGCTCTGTGCCTCCCAGCGCGCGAGAACGGCATCGGCATCTTTGTTTGTCATTCCAAGCTTTTTAAGTATCAGCGCATTGGCAATCAGATCATGGTCAAATATCAGGAATGCGTTGATACTGCCGCCCCCGGATGAAGCGGATTCCCCCGATGAGCCGGTTGAACCGTTCCAGGATGCGCCGGAAACCGCATCGGCTCCGGAAACCGAACTGCCGGAACGTTTACCAAATACCGTAACGGCAGAACCGATCTCAACGGATTTCGTCATTGTCTTGTACCCGTTGGCGTAAGCTGTAACCGTATATATTCCGGCTTCATCCGTGACAATCTCTTCCTTCGTATTAGTGCCGCAGATGTGGAGCATATTCCCTATCTCATACCACTCACTTATATTTTCAAGCTCTTTTGTCTTTCCGGACGGTGTGGTCAGCTGCACCCTGTAAATCGGGGACAGGATTTCATTTCCAAACGCCGCTCCGTCTTCCCCCTCTATTGTAAAAGCAAAGCACTCTCCCGGCTCAGGATTCAGGTTCAGCGTATTTAGTTTCATTGTAAATGTCCTGCCGTCAACAAGGTGAACCGGCACCGTCATCGCTGCGCTGCTGTATCCGGATACCAGATTTAACTGGTAGCGGCCTCTGGAAAAAAGATTTGTCTGCGGAAGACTGATTTTCAGCACACCCGTTTTTCCGTACGTATTTTCCGTGGTCTTCCTGAATGCCAGTTCACTGTTAAGAATCCTGTTTTCCTGATCCAGGGCCTTTATTGTCTTGAGTTTGTCAAACCACTCTTCCTGATCCTTTGTCTTAAGTGAAAGCTTGACCGTAATCTCCCCTGTTCCCGTCTTTTGATCAATCAGAGTATCCGGAACATAATACGCGGCAGGCGTCTCCTCTGACGCATTTCCTCTCCGGTCGCTCAGATCAAATGTGGTTCTCTCCGGTTCGGTCCTGACCTGCCCGTTCTTATCATAGACGTCCAGATAATAGTCAAATCGTGATACCGGTCCATTCGTAAGTATTGCTTTTGGCGCATTGTCCGGATCACCGGCGTCAGGCGCTTTCGACGCGGCTGCGGCTGCAAGCTTCACCGTCTGCTCTCTGCCGTCACTGTCTCTTGTCACGGTGACGGAGCCCGGTTTCAGCACAGTGCTTTCCCACTTCACAACCGAACCGTCATCATCTACTTTGGTCAGTGTGCCGGTTACATCAGTGCCGTCTATCCTGACGCTGTAATCATCAATATTTCCATCTTCAAATGTAATGACGGCATATCGCGTCCATCCCAGATTCAGAAATTTCGTCTTATTCCGGTCAAGTAAATCGCTGGTTTTTCCCTCGTCACCGGTATCTCCGCCGGAGCCGTTCTGAGCTTCCCCTCCCGGTTTAACCGTATTTTCGGAGCTGCCGCTTCCTGTACCGCTATTCCCGGTATTGCCGCTCCCGCTTCCCGTACCGTTATTCCCGGTATTGCCGCTCCCGTTTCCCGTACCGCTATTCCCGGTACCGCCGCTTCCGGAGCCTGAGCCGCCGGAACCTCCGCTGTTTAAGCTGCCGCTTCCGGAATTTTTGTTACCGGAACTTCTGCTTCCGGAGCTTTTGCTTCCGGCTACGGCTGCTTTCGTATTCTGAACGGAAGAATAGCCTCTGCCCGGCTCGTAATGAACACTTCCGTCCTTCTCAATCCATCTCCCTTCCGCATCTGTTAAAAAGCCTCCCGGTGTTTCCCTGCCGGCATACATTCTGCCCTTTTCTCCGCCTTCCGCCGTCTCAAAGAAATAGCAGTGGCCTTCTATCCATTGCCAGCCTGTCAGTGCAGATCCCAATGTTTCGTCAACGGAAGTATTTAAAAAAAACCGATGTCCGGACGGATCCCGGAACCAGCCGGTGCGCATCTTTCCTTCCACGCCATCCTGCGCGGTATTCAGATAAAATATATGTCCGCCGATGTTCTGCCACCCAGTCCGCAGTGAACCGTTGCCGGGATCCAGATAGTACCAGCCTCCTGCTGTCTGGAGCCATCCCGTCCGTACCGCTCCAGACGAATCATAATACTTCCATGTTCCGTCTCCAAATTCCCATCTTCCCTGGAAGAGAGCCTCCTGTGCCGGCCCTGTCGGAGCCGCCCACACCGTTCCTGTCTGGAAGGTCATACAAGCCGCCGTCAATATCGGAACGACTGCCCTGCTCATAAACTTTCTCATTGCCTTTCCTCCTGTCTCCTCTTTGGTTAGTTTATGCTAACCATATTTTACAGTTTAGCATTGGCAATATTTGGTTGTCAACGGTATTGATTAGTTTAAACTAACTATTTTTCTCAATACTATGTCTTTCAATGAAAAGCATTTGTCCGCAAGACAGACGATTCCTCTTATCTTTCATAATCTGTTAACACGTTGTTCACAATCTATTCACATATAATTTTTATACTAAAAGCATAAGAAATTTCATTTTTTCTTTACTTTTATGGTGATTTTGCACATAGATTTTTCATAATTGCCCCGGCAGCCTAGCGGCTCCGGGGTCTCCTCATGTCATATGCTTTTATACAGAACTTTTCCGCCCTTAATTGTTTCAAGAACGCGGATTTTCTTAATTTCCTCCGGCAGAACCGTCAGTGGACTGGCCGAAAGTATAACAAAATCTGCTGTTTTTCCAGGTTCTATCGTTCCTTTTTCGTTTTCTTCCCCATACTGGTATGCCGCATTGGATGTTACCGCTTTTAACGCCTCATAGGGGGTGACTCTCTCCATCAGTCCCATCGGATGTCCCCCGCAGCTGATCCGGTTCACCGCACACCACACCGTTTCCAGCATATCAGGCTGAATTACCGGGGAATCCTGGTGAAAGGTCACATTAACGCCATCATCGATCGCCGTTCTTGCCGGACTGATTTTAAGAGCGCGCGCCTCACCGAAATTTTTTAAATGCACATCTCCCCAGTACCAGGTATGGGCGGTAAAAAATGAGGCCGTAATGGAAAGCCGCTCCATCTCCTTTAACTGATCCGGCCTTACCAGCTGGGCATGAATCATAACCGGCCGTGTCTTTGCCGGATCCTGACCGGTTGTATCTGCCGCCATCCGGCAGGCCCCTATCATCTGTTGTGCGGCGGCATCACCGTTGCAATGAACCAGAAGCTGCCTTCCCTCCCGGAACGCCGTCTCAAAATAGGACTGTACCTCTTTGTCTTTAAATATCGGATAACCGCAGTATCCCTCCGGTTCGCCTTCATATGGCCGGCTCACCCATGCGGTTCTGCCCTGCGGGGAGCCGTCCAGAAAGATCTTATAACCGCCGATACGCAGATGGTTGCAATAGGCCCCTGTATAGGCGGGGTTCTCCTCCGTCAGTTCATGGGCATCGTTCAGTGCGGCATACGCCACCACATCCGCGTGCAGCAATCCCTGTTCTGCCGCATATTTCAGGAGCTTCCATTCTTCTTTTCCGGTCCGTCCATCCTGTATCGTTGTAATTCCGTGTTTTAGATAAAGCTGTTCAGCTGCCTGAAGCTGTCTGCCAAGCTGTTCCGTTCCCGGTTCCGGTATTACCGAGGATGCACCGGTAAAAGCTGTCTCTTCCAGATAACCGTCCGGCTCTCCTGTATTTTTGCCTCCCGCACGGCCAATCCGGCCTCCTGAAGGATCTTTGGTGTCTGCCGTTATTCCCATTTTTTCAAGCGCAAGGGAATTGGCGACGCCCATATGGCCGCTGGCATGTGTCACCATCACAGGATTTTCAGGAAATGCGGCATCCAGTATAAAACGGTCGGGATGCTTTCCCTCTTTCAGATTATTGTGGTCATATCCCGTTCCGATAATCCAGTCGCCGGGTTCCAGCTTTCTCTCTTCTTTAAACCGGTTAAGTATCCCGATAATTCCATCAAAGCTTTCCGCCTCCTGCAGCATGGCAAAGGATAATACACGCGCCATAGCGGTGATGTGGCTGTGGGAATCAATAAAAGCAGGGAGCATCACTGCTCCCTTTAAGTCCTTTAATATAGGTGTGTCCTGATGTTTCCCGCTTTCCGCAGCCGCCTGCACCGCTTCCAGTGAGCCTACTGCCAGAATTTTGTCATTCTCCGTCAATACAGCCTCCGCTGACTCCGGTTCACTGCCTGACATTGTAATGATTGTACCATTATAATATAAAGTCTTCGCCATAATATATCTCCTGTCTGTATCCGGTGTTCACGGCAAATGCGCAGACCTGTCTGAACTGCTGCCATGATTCTGTATACTGTTATCTCTTATTATGCTCAGACCTGTCGTTTGTTAAACCGTTTATTGCCGGCATGAATGGCCCGGGTACCGCAATCAGTCCAGAATCAGCCTCGCTGCGCCGTAAATTCCGGCGTCATTGCCAAGCGTGGCCAGCTCGATTCCCGCTTTGTTTTCGGAAATGGGAGTGTACTCCTCATAGTACTTGCGAATCATATCAGTCAGGAAAGTACCCGCTTTTGAAACGCCTCCTCCGATAACAAACACCTCCGGATCGACCGTCATGGACACAATTGCAAGCGCCCAGCCCAGATAATAGGAAACCGTCTCCATGACCTCCATTGCCAGCTTGTCTCCCGCTTTTGCACAATCCAGCACGTTTTTTGCTGAGATTCTGTCTCCGAATTTACGCATCGCAGAATCTTCACCGCTCTGCTTCATCATTCGTCTCGCTTCTCTCGCAATGCCGGTCGCGGATGCGATCTGCTCCACACAGCCATATCCCTTACAGTTGCACTGTTCCTTCTCACCCTCGCGGATACGCATATGTCCAATCTCTCCACCCAGGCCATGTCTGCCGGGGATGATCTTTTCATCAATGATAACGCCGCCGCCGACACCCGTTCCCAGTGTCACCATGACAATATCATGATATCCTTTACCACCGCCCTGCCACATCTCACCGAGCGCCGCCACGTTGGCGTCATTGCCCGTCTTTACCGTCATACCGTCCAGCAGTCCGCTTAAGATTTCCTGCGGATTCATCTCACGCCATCCCAGGTTAACGCAGACCTCCACAAAGCCGTTCGGAAGAACCGGGCCGGGGATTCCGAGTCCGGCTCCCGCCACCTCGTTCAGACTGATGTTCTGCTCATTCAAAACCTTCCTGATTGACGCTGCAACATCCGGAAGGATGTATTTACCGTTCTCTTCTTTTCTGGTCGGCACTTCCCACTTTTTGACCAGTGTTCCGTCCAGCTCGAACATTCCAACCTTAACCGTAGTTCCGCCAACATCTATTCCTATACACTTTTTACCCATGCTCCGGCCTCCCGCAATTTTTCTAAATCAGTTTTATTATAAAAGATGCGTTTGCAGATTGCAAGGTGGTTTAGTTGAGGTTGGGAGGACGCGGACGGGGACAGATACTGTTCACACCATGCCAAAAAGCGGCATGATGTAAACAATAACACGCTTCGCGATGCACAGAAACTGCATAAAACGCAGTTTCGCGCCGTGTAACTCGGGATTTTCGCGCAGAAAACGCTCGAAAACACCTCGCGGGACATAACCGTCTGAACAGTAACCAGGGACAGATACACCTGGCGGAGTCTTTCGGCCCGGCAGCGTCCTCACCCGATTAATTAATCTGAATCCCTTTTACAGCCGCCACAACGTTCTCCACCGTAAATCCAAACTTCTCAAACAACTGCGGCGCCGGACCGCTTGCTCCGAAGCCGTCCATGGTCACCGTCTTTCCGTCCAGTCCGGTGTACCGTTCCCAGCCAAAGCCGCTTAATGCCTCCACCGCAACTCTGCGTCTCACTGTTTTAGGAAGGACAGACTCTTTATACTCGGCTGGCTGCTCTTCAAATAAGTCTGTACACGGCATGGATACTACACGGACATTCATCCCCTCTGCCGCCAGCACTTCCTTGGCCTTTACTGCCAGAGCTACCTCAGATCCTGTTGCAATCAGGATTGTGTCAGGCGTTCCGTCACAGTCGTCTATGATGTAGCCTCCCTTTAAGGCCTCCCTGCCGCTTCCCGCCATTGGTTCCAGATTCTGCCTGGTCAGGACGAGAGCCGTCGGTGTATGCTCTGAGGTCACGGCGCTGTACCAGGCCGCCTGTGTCTCAGTCGCATCACATGGCCGGAATACATGGAAGTTGGGCATTGCTCTGAGCGCCGCCATCTGTTCTACCGGCTCATGGGTCGGGCCGTCTTCTCCCACACCGATGCTGTCATGTGTGAATACGTAAGTAAGCGGTGTCCCCATCAGTGCGGAAAGACGGGCCATCGGCTTACAGTAATCACTAAACACAAAGAATGTGGACACATATGCCCTGAGTCCCCCATGGAGCATGATGCCGTTGCCGATTGCAGCCATGGCAAGCTCCCTGACGCCAAAGTGCAGATTGCGGCCGCTTCTGTCTTCTTTCGAAAAATCACCTGCGCCCGACATCGCCGTCTTATTAGACGGAGCCAGGTCAGCCGACCCTCCGAACAAATTCGGCATGACATCCTTCAGATAGTTAATGACAGAGCCGGAAATAGAACGCGTTGCCTCTGCTTTTTCCTGCCTTTTCCAGAACTGCCCGTCTTGATCCAGCACTTCTGCGGCATGAACGTCATAATACCGGTTCCAGAGTTCTTCCATCTCGGGATATTCTTCACAGTATGCGGCAAACATCACGTTCCAGGCCGCTTCTGTCTCTGCTTTTTCCTCCGCGATGGCAGCAAAATGTTTATATACCTCATCCGGCACATAGAAAGGTTCCTCGTATGGCCATTCCAGAGTTTCCCGGAGCGCTTTTATATTCTCCGCGCCAAGCGGCTCTCCGTGCGCGCTGGCTTTGCCCTGTTTCGCCGGACAGCCGTATCCAATCTGCGTCTTAATCGTGATAAATGACGGACGGGCCGTATCTCTTTTGGCCGCCTCAATCGCCATGCCGATGGCTCCGGTATCATTGCCGTTCTCCACCGTAATTGTCTGGAAACCAAAAGCGCGCATACGCTCTTCCACATTCTCGCAAAAAGCAATATCCGTACTGCCTTCTATTGAGATTCGATTTGAATCATAGAGTACGATCAGCTTTGAAAGTCCCAGCGTTCCAGCCAGTGAAAATGCCTCGGAGGAAATACCTTCCATCATGCAGCCGTCTCCGCCCAGTACATAGGTAAAATGATCTACTACCGGATAATCGTCTTTATTAAATACAGATTCCAGATGCGCTTCCGCCATTGCCATTCCGACTGCCATCGCCATTCCGGCTCCCAACGGCCCGGTTGTCGCCTCAACGCCCACCGTATGCCCGAACTCTGGATGGCCCGGTGTCCTGGACCCCAGCTGCCTGAAGTTCATCAGATCTTCTTTAGACAGTCCGCCGTATCCGAATAAATGAAGGAGGGAATACAGCAGCATGGAGCCGTGTCCTCCCGACAACACAAAACGGTCCCTGTTAGCCCAGCCTGGATTGGCCGGATTATGATTCATCTGATTGGCCCAAACCTCGTAACCGATGGCTGCACAGCCGAGCGGCAGTCCCGGATGGCCTGAATTTGCCTTCTGAATGGCGTCTGCGGACAAAATTCTGATTGAATTAATGGAAAGATTGTCAATCTGGTTCATTTGTAATTCCTCCTGACTTCTATTTCAACGTGATCTCGCGGATCCTGTCTCCGCCTGTAATGATTAAGGTATTGAACCGTGATCCCCTGGTAATTTTGGATACCGTGAAATCAAACTCGCCGGAGAAGCGTTCTCTTCCCGACATGTCATAGACTTTGCACGAATTATCATTATACAAAAATACAAAATCACCGTCAATATCAAGGTTCTGATACAGATAGGTAAATTCCCTGCTGAAAGCAAGTGTTCCATTCGACTTATACACATCCAGCCTGTTGTCGTATTCACCTGACGGGGCGTTTACGACAATTGCCACATGGCTGTCGGAATAGGCGACGCTTTGGATCTCCTCTTCCACCGGCACCTGCTTAACCAGTTCCGGGGAAGTCACATTCACCAGAGAGAAAAACGCCAATTGGTTGTCCGTCACCGCACATGCGTGATCTTCGTCGAAAAACCGCACCCTGGGACACAAGCTTTCCCCAAATTCTTCAAAGCCTCCCACGAGACGATCCGGATAGCTCTTTCCAAATTCGGAAAAGTTATAAAATACGATTCTGTTCTTTAAAGTGCTGTCCTGGATATATACGTCCGACAGCATAACCTGTGTGCCTTCCGGCGACAGTGATACATCCATCAGGTATCCGTTCTTCGACATGACCGTCTTGATGCTCCAGTCCAGCATGCTTCCGTCCTTCTTAAAAAACGTGATATAGGTCGATGTACTGTCCTCCACCAGGGCGGCCGCCACCCCGTAAGCAGACACACTGACCCGCAGAATCGGAAGCAGCGTTGTCGCTTCCCCCTGCAATCCTGTAATATCACAGATATAAAGGGAATTGCCCTGCTGATCTCCTATAACTGCAAAATTGCCATTCACATAACATACCGGTGACTTCATCTGGTAGCTTAACGACCACACAGCATTACCCGACTTGTCAATATAAGATGCCCCGTCCTTACTGTATTTGAGCAGATTTTCACCAAATTTCATATACCCGGTAAAACTGCTTTCACTGGCAGGAATCTCCTTCTCCCAGGCAACCGTATATTCCATATACTGGTGTCCCCGGACATAGCGTACCGCCAGAAATACGAGTATTGCCGCCAGCATAATCAGGATAAGGATCAGCCGCAGCCTCTTAAGCCGTGTCTTGCGTTCGGCTTTACGGACAATTTCTTCCTCATTGTCTTCCTGATGTTTCCCGGGCCTTCCGCCCGGAGCGGAGCCCGGCTCGACGATACGGCGTTTTAACTGCCTCTTTTTTTGTTCTCGTTCCATCGAGTTCATATTACTCATCGTTTATCTCCTGTAACCACAATGGTTGCTAACAATTATACACTATTTTCAGGAGATACGCATTAAAATTCTTTCTTAATACACTTTGCCGAGTTAGATTTCGTTACTGTTCACACGGTTATGTCCCGCGAGGTGTTTTCGTGCGTTTTCTGTGCGAAAATCCCGAGTTACACGGCGCGAAACTGCGTTTTATGCAGTTTCTGTGCATCGCGAAGCGTGTTATTGTTTACATCATGCCGCTTTTTGGCATGGTGTGAACAGTAACTGGATTTCGTGTTACTGTCACACACCTATTCTCCTTCCAGAGCAGGAAGCACCAGCTCCTGGCCCGCTATGATTTTATTAACATCATCCAGGTTATTCAGGGCGCAGATGTCCTCGAGATAATTCAGGTTATTGTAGAGTTTGAAGCAGATTCCGTAGAGTGTTTCACCGTCCCCGATAATATAGGTCTTACCCGGTTTCATATTTGTCACCGGATAGTCCTTGATTGCCGTTGAATTGCCTCCGCTTCCGTTCTGCCCGCTCTCCTCCGATCCTGTGCCGCCGCTCTGGGACGAAGCGCTTCCTCCGCCGTTTTCCGGCTTTGCTCCGGAAGCCTGTCCGTCTGTCTTGGCCTGTCCATCCGTCTGGGCTTTTCCGCCCGTCTGAGCCTGTCCGTCTGTCTGAGCGCCTGTCAAATCGGCAGCGCCGTTCTGCCCATCTGCCTGGGTCTGTCCTTCCGCCTGCGCCCGGCTCTGCGCTGATGCCGGTTCCTGGCCCGCGGTTTCCCGTGACTCTGACTCCGGCTGCATCTCTCCTGCCGTTTCACTTCCCGGAATCGCCGTCTTTTCCACAGACTCACCACTGTTCAGGATAGACTGCCCTGTTTTTGCTTCCTCCGCCGACTTTTCCGTCGGATACACTTTCCCTTTAATCTGCTCTACCACCAGATTATCATCGTCTTCCCTGCCGATATAATTCTCCAGGCCCTTAACGCCGCTTGGCAGCACGGAAACCAGAACCGTCTCCATTTCACGCATTTTTTGGTAGTTGTTAAACATGACAACACCGCCGGCAAGCACCGCTACCGACAGTACACTGCAAAGCATCCCCAGCGTTTTTATCGTGCCACGGCGGGACGCGGCCTCTATTTTCCGGCCTTCCATCCTCTGGCGGAAGTCGCGGATCACCCTGTCGCCTCCGCCTGTTTCCACGCGTCTTACGTCTTTGCGGAGAATCATATAGTCCTGCATCATCTGGTTGCGCTCGTAATAGACACTGTATCCCTTCAGACGGTAAAAACCGTCGTCGGAGGTTATGTACGCGGCCTCTTCACCGTCGATTCCGCTGTTTAAGTACATCAATTGATTCTTTCCGCCAAAATACTGGGTATGCTGCTTCCAATAATTAAGAGGACTCAAAATACAGCCGGGCGCTCCGCAAATAAACCACCCCTGTACGGTCCTCTTTGGAAAAGTTTCTTCTATGCTTTGGTATGCTTTCTTCCAGGCGGCTTCGGAAAAAATAACCTTTTCCCCTGCTGCCGTCACATCTTCCATCTCAAGCGCCCCGTCAATAAAAATGTAAGGCACTCCTTCGTAAGTTTCCGTGCTGCCGAGTAAAATTCCAACTCTCAGATCTTGTCCGCCCGTTGGATACAGACGTTTCAGATATGTATTTACATAATCTTCCACGTACAGCTTGACCACATCATCCCTGTCACCGATCTGCCTGATATTTTTCGGCAGTCTGGGGAATGGATTGTATAATTCTCCCATAGACTCACCCCGCTATCGTTTTATTAAATCTAAGCGATCATAGCACAGGTTCTATGAGAAACTTGTCAAACAAAGGCTGTGTTATCCCAGAACTTTTCGACAAGACTGATGCTTCTGCTGATACAGTCCGCCATCTGCATGACTACGGACAGCCTGACGCTTTGCAGCATAAGGGGATCGTAATTGCCGCAGCTTCCCACAATTCCGGTAATGAATATATCCCCCACCGAACGCAGCTCCTTGCTCACGCCAAGTCCCGGTTTCAGCGCCCCTTTTCCAAGCGTTACATATCCCACATGCTCCCGGTTTCCCACCGAGGCGTCTACCGCAACAATCAGATCATCCTGATAGCATGTTCTCAGAACAGCCATGTAATTCTCCAGGTTCATCGCGTGTACCGGACGTTCCAGCGTTCCGAAAACCGTCGCCTTTGATATTTTCATTTGATTTAATTTATATCCGATGAGAGGCCCCAGACTGTCTCCCGTGGAGCGGTCGGTTCCAATGCACAGGAATACGATTCCCCGCTTGTTCTTCCGCTCCTTCTCCTCCTGGATCATTTCAAACAGTTGGCCGGCAAATTCCTCCGGAATAAAATTACGGGAAGCATTATAGTAATAAATTTCCTGATCATTCCGAATCGTCTTCCATTCCCAAATTTTCATAATCTACCGCCTGTCTTATTAGTTAATTCTATTATAAACAGGCAATGTAAAAAATATGCAGGGGATATTCTCCCCCGCATATTACTTTCTCGACATATTTCTATTCTTATATACTTCTATCGCTTCACTGATATTGCCGGCTTCCCCTGATTCCAGGATCCGCCTAAGCTCCTCCAGCCTTTCCGCCGTCAGGAATTCCTTGCCGACATAGCTTTCATAGGTGTCCGTGATAAAAATCTTCTTTTCTTTAACAATGGTCTCCGTATATCTGAGGCGGCTGCCCGCATCCTCATAAGCAGCCTGAAGACTTTCGATCTTCGCTTTGCTGTTCCCGGTGATCTCATCGGCAATAATCATTTTCGTCACATTTTCAAAGGTATTGAGCGCCTCTTTCTTCTTGCGGATTGTCTGGGCCATCTCCTGCTCAAGCTGTGCGATCTCATCATCAAATTTCTCCAGATTATAAATTGCCTCGTTCCGGTCCCTCTTAATAGAAGCCGTGATAACACGGATTTTTTTATTATTGGAGTTAATCAGACTGCGGATGGAACGTCCTTCCTGCAGCGCACTCTGATGACGGCCTTTTGTGGCATTTCCGACAACCGTATAAATCCCGCCGAAGACAAATATCGCGGCCACATAAATGAGGACCAGATACAGAGTCTTTTTGTCGGGAAGCATGGAATATACTCCATACGGAACCAGGAGAAAACAGACTGCGAATGTCAGAAGGAAGGTAATAATCTCCCTGAACCCCCTGGGAAAATAGAGGGCGTAATAAAATCCGCTCTGACAAAAGGAGGGCACCCTCTGAGACTGGAACAGTGTCTTCATCCTGACTCTCAGCTCCCTGTTATGCTCATGGAGCTCCACCGTCTCTTCCTTTATGCGGTCCTTCATTCCCTGGTTTTTTGCCTTCTCCCTGCGCGCCCTGATTTTCTTCAGCTTTTCCTGGAGTTTTCCTATCTCCGAGTCATAACTGCTCTCCATCTCTTCGCGACGTTTCTTCACAGTCATGCTGATGGCATCCTGAACTGCTTTCTGCTCCGCCTCCAGAGATTTTTCCAGCCGCAGCTCCTCCATCCTGAGCTGTTCTTCTTTCTTCGTGAAATCAGAAAGCTCCGTCACCGCCTCTTTTGCATCTTCCAGAAATGACTTAAAGTCTGTTATCGTCTGTGCCATAACTACCTCCCGGATAGTTCGTTAATTGTCTATTTTGTATAATTATCAAAATAGCCCTGAATCAGAACTATCGGCGTACCCTTGTCGCCGCTTCCCGATGTCAGGTCGCAGAGAGATCCGATGAGATCCGTAAGCCTTCTCGGCGTAGTTCCCTGGGAAACCATATTTCCTGTCAGATTTTCCGCCTTCTCATCCTTTTCCCTGATATAATCTGAAATAGCGCTCTTCAGCTCTTCGCCGGATAAATCGGCAAAATCGTTGTCCGCCAGATATTTTAACTTCACTTCATTCGGCGTTCCCTCAAGCCCGTCTGTATAAGCCGGGGACACTACCGGATCCGCCAGTTCCCAGATCTTTCCTACCGGATCTTTGAATGCGCCGTCTCCATAAACCATGACTTCTATATGTTTACCAGTGCTATCCATCAGCTTTTTCTGTACATTGCGTACAAACTCGCCGCAGTTAATCGGAAAAAGCTTCACGGACTCTTCCGTCGCCTTGTTGGAACCGAGAAGGCCGTAGCTGTCATTGTAACCGCTTCCATCCACACTCTTTGTCAGGATCTCATCCAGGGAGATAACCTTTTCGGCCCCTGAGTTTAACAGCAGCTTTTTCGTTCTGGCCCTTGTATGGATATCACAGTTTAACACAGTCTTTGTATAATCAAGAATCGCTTTCGGATTGTTGGCAAAGATGATGCTCACCTCTGCTCCGGCATCCTCAATCAGTTTCTTATAGTATTCCACATAATCCACACCGGTAAACTGGTGTTTTCTGTAGCCGAACAGTTCGCGGTACCTTTCCTCTGTCAGCACATCGCTCCAGGGATTTACTCCGCTCTCGTCAAGCTGTTCCGGGGTAATCAGATGGTTTCCCACTTCATCAGACGGATAGCTGAGCATCAGAACCACCTTTTTGCAGCCCATAGCGATTCCTTTTAAGCAAATGGAAAAACGGTTTCTGCTGAGAATCGGGAAAATAATGCCTACCGTATCATCTCCCACTCTGTCATGCACATCTTTGGCAATCTGCTCTATAGTTGCGTAGTTGCCCTGCGCCCTGGCCACAACGGCCTCAGTCACAGCCACTACATCTTTATCGCGAAGCTCAAAGCCCTCACTCTCTGCTGCTTTCAGTACAGAATCGGCCACAATCTGAACCAGATCGTCACCCTGCCTGATAATCGGGGCGCGAACGCCTCTGGAAACCGTACCAATCAGTCTTTCCATCTTCCATTCCTCCATACGTATAATGTTTGCAGCCATCCGGTAATCCCGGAGAAACACTGTTTTCCGAACAACTGCCTTTCATCTTATTTTCAGCTCCCCTTACGGGGATTTTCACAAGAATAACTGTACCATATTTTATAAGGGTTGTCACGTCCTTTGTTAGCATTATATCATCCCGTCCGCACGGTGCGGCGGGATTAAAACGCAGTGTAACAGTTCAGCCTGAATCTCATGTTGTTGGAGATTTAGTTAAGCAGGTGAGGACGCCGCC
>NZ_KE993025.1 GCF_000466485.1 [Clostridium] symbiosum ATCC 14940
CGGCGTCCTCACCTGCTTAACTAAATCTCTATTTGACAAAGACGCCCAGGATATCTATAATTAAAATTCAAAGGCCTTTTAGCGGCCTTTAAATGTAAGAGAAGGATGTGAATTATGAACTTTTTTAGAAATCTGGAATATAAATACGGAAAGTATGCGATCCGCAATCTGATGTATTATATTATCATGATGTATCTGGCGGGAATCCTGCTGAATCTGATTAACCCGATGTTCTATTATCTGTATCTGTCGCTGGACGCTAAGGCAATTCTGAGCGGCCAGATATGGAGAGTCGTGACATTTTTGATTTGTCCTCCGGCGTCGGGGATTTTGTTTAACCTGATTGCCATGTACCTGTACTATTCCCTGGGTACGACACTTGAGCGAACATGGGGAGCGTTCCGGTTTAACGTATACTTTTTCATGGGTGTACTCGGACATATTCTGGCTGCGTTTATCATTTACTTTGTAACGGGGACTTCCTATCCGCTGACAACGTATTATCTGAATGAATCGCTGCTTCTGGCCTTTGCCGTCACATTCCCGGAGCTTCAGTTCTGGCTGATGGGAATTCTGCCGATTAAGGCAAAATGGCTGGGAATCTTCATCGGCGCGCAGTTCCTTTATGACTTCTTCTTTGGCGGAGTAGTTTCGAAGATAGGTATCGGCCTCTCCATGCTCAATTTCGTGATTTTCTTCCTGATGACAAGAAACTACAGACAGGTTAATCCGAAGGAAGTAAAGAGAAAACAGGAATTTAAGTCACAGATGAAAAAGGCTGAGGTTCAGAAGATTCTTCTGACACACCACAAGTGTGCTGTCTGCGGAAGAACGGAAAAGGATGATCCGAACCTGGAATTCCGATTCTGCTCCAAATGTGCGGGCGGCCTTGAGTATTGTATGGATCATTTATATACTCATAAGCATGTCAGCGAGGAAGATTTAAAGGAAATGAGGCAATAATAGCAATACACAGTACGTGAGAAACATGCAAACCGGTGACAGGAGGAAGATTGACCGATGAAGAAAACTAAGATTATCTGTACGATGGGGCCAAATACCAACGATAGGGAGATTATGAAACAGCTCGCTTTGAATGGTATGGATGTAGCCAGATTTAACTTCTCGCATGGGGACTACGAGGAGCATATGGGCCGTTTTAAAATTCTTGAGAGCGTCAGGGAAGAACTGGAGCTTCCGATTGCGGCGCTCCTCGATACCAAGGGACCGGAGATTCGTACGGGAAAGCTGAAGGATGGGAAAAAGGTTATTTTACAGGAGGGTGAAACATATATTCTCACGACGGAAGAGATAATTGGGGATGATAAGAGAGGATATATTAATTATCAGGGACTTGCCGAGGATGTGAAAAAAGGCGACAAAATCCTGATTGACGACGGATTGATTGAACTCGATGTGGCCGAGATAAAGGGACGGGAAATTGTCTGTAAGATAGCTAACGGCGGTGAGCTGGGAGAGCAGAAGGGCGTTAACGTTCCCAATGTTAAAATCAAACTTCCGGCGCTGACCGACAAGGATAAAGATGATATCCGGTTTGGAATAGAGGCTGGATTTGACTTCGTAGCCGCTTCTTTTGTACGAAATGCAGATGCCATCAGAGAAATCAGGCAGATTATAGAAGAAGGCGGTTCCACGATGCAGATCATAGCCAAGATCGAGAATGCGGAGGGGATTGAGAATGTGGATGAGATTATTGAAGCCAGCGACGGCGTGATGGTGGCCCGCGGCGATATGGGCGTGGAGATACCGGCAGAGAAGGTTCCCTATATCCAGAAAATGCTGATCCGCAAATGCAACGAGGCATGCAAGGTGGTTATTACGGCCACCCAGATGCTGGATTCCATGATACGCAACCCGAGGCCGACCAGGGCGGAAGTTACGGATGTGGCCAATGCCGTTTATGACGGAACCGATGCGGTGATGCTGTCCGGTGAAACGGCGATGGGGCATTACCCGGTTGAGGCGGTCAGAATGATGAGCCAGATCGTGGAGGATTCGGAAAAACATCTGGATTATCTCTCCTACCAGAAGAGAAAAGTCAGCGCCGAGAATGTAAGGAACATTTCCAACGCAGTCTGCTATTCTTCCGTATCGACAGCGCATGATCTGGGGGCAAAGGTGATTGTCGCTCCAAGTATCAGCGGTTTTACCACCAGAATGCTTTCCAAGTGGCGTCCTAATGCGCTTATAGCCGGGCTTTCACCAAGTATGTCGGCCGTGAGACAGATGCAGCTTTACTGGGGGGTAAAACCATACCATGCAAAGCGCGCCGAATCGACAGACGTTTTGATTTACTCCTCTGTTGAACTGCTGAAGGAGAAAAAGGTTGTAAAAACGGGAGATATTGTTGTGGCAACGGCAGGCGTGGTGACATATGCAAACCGCCACTCACCGGCAGCCGATACAAATATTATGCGTGTTGTTGAGGTAGACTGATACGGTACCGATGTTACAGTTCAGCCTTCGGCTAAACCGTAACAAATGATGCACAGAAACGGCAAAAAACGTCGTTTCGCGCCGCACAACTCGGGATTTTCGCAAAAAACAGCGAAAACACCTCGCGGAATACATCATGGCTGAACGGTTACGAACCGATACGGCGCGGTGATAAGAAATATTGAGATTTTTGTAAGATTACCGGTTGATTAATCTGCAAAATTAGTGTATAAATAATCTACAGGACAATGGAGTCTGGCCCGAATTCAGGAAAAGCAGTTTCCGGAAGCGGTTCAGGCTCTTTTTATACAAAGGGAGGAATATGGAATGGAGAAGAAACCATTTGTCACATTAGAGAAGCTTAAGGAAATTAATGAGACTTATCCAACCCCGTACCATCTTTACGATGAAAAGGGGATTCGGGAGAATGCGGAGCGTTTAAACAAGGCATTTGCATGGAACAAGGGATTCAGAGAGTATTTTGCCGTGAAGGCCACACCCAATCCATTTATCATTGATATATTGAAAAAGACAGGAAGCGGCGCGGACTGTTCCTCACTTACAGAGCTTATGATGGCAAAGGCTATGAAATTCGAAGGGGAGAAGATCATGTTTTCCTCGAATGATACGCCGCCGGAAGAATTTAAGCTGGCAGATGAGCTGGGAGCCATCATCAATCTCGATGACTTTACCCATATCGATTTTTTGGAGAAGACCATAGGACATATTCCGGAGACAATCAGCTGCCGTTATAATCCGGGCGGCCTGTTCAAAATCAGCAATGATATCATGGACAATCCGGGCGATTCCAAATACGGCATGACAACGGAACAGCTTTTCGAAGCATTTAAGGTGCTGAAGGCAAAAGGAGCGAAGTATTTTGGAATCCATGCATTTTTGGCCAGCAATACGGTGACGAACGAATATTATCCGATGCTCGCAAAGATTCTGTTTGAGGTGGCCGTAAAGCTGAAAGAGGAGACCGGGGCAGATATCCGCTTTATTAATTTGTCAGGAGGGGTGGGAATCCCATACCGTCCGGGCCAGGAGCCGAATGATATTTTTGCAATAGGCGAAGGTGTAAGGAAGGTTTACGAGGAAGTGCTGGTACCGGCAGGAATGGGAGAGGTAGCACTTTACACAGAGCTGGGCCGCTATATGCTGGGGCCTTACGGGTGTCTTGTAACGACTGCCATTCATGAGAAACATACACATAAAGAGTATATTGGCGTAGATGCCTGTGCCGTCAATCTGATGCGCCCGGCCATGTACGGCGCTTATCACCATATTACTGTAATGGGAAAAGAGGACAGGCCGTGTGATCATAAGTATGATGTGGCGGGCTCCCTCTGTGAAAACAACGATAAATTTGCGATTGACCGGATGCTGCCGAAGGTGGATATCGGCGATATTCTTGTAATTCATGATACGGGAGCGCACGGGTTTTCCATGGGATATAATTACAACGGAAAACTGAAATCAGCAGAATTATTGCTGAAAGAGGACGGCTCGGTGCAGATGATCAGACGGGCGGAGACGCCGGAGGATTACTTTGCCACCTTCGACTTCTGTGACATGTTCAAAAAGGGCTGATTTATGTGCTGATTCTGCTATAATGCAAAAAGAGGCATTTTTATTGCAGTCAAAAGTGCAATATTAAGAAAGTCTTCATAATTTATTCAAAGACTATACAAACATTTTCCGGAGAAGCGTGCTATACTATAAACATAATAAATGCACGATACAAATGAATTAAATCCTTTAACCTTTTTGAAATCCGAATTCCTAATGATTTAGCCCTGTGCCAACGGCACAGGGTTTTTTCATTCCAGGATATAAGAGAGATTGCACGAAAGCGATATCTTTGCATAAACGGTTTATCGCAGAAGAAGCAGTTTATACAGCCTCCGGTAATCAATGGGCTTTGCAACATGATCGTTCATTCCGGCTGTCAGTGCCTTTGTAACATCCTCCGCAAACGCATTGGCCGTCAGGGCGATTATCATAATATCCGCGGCCTGGGGATGATGACTGGAACGTATTTTGCGCGCAGCGGTGTAACCGTCCATGACGGGCATCTGTAAATCCATAAGGATGGCAAAGTAGGTTCCCGGTTCTGAATCCAGAAAACGCCGGTACGCCTCCTCTCCGTTGACGGCTCCGTCCACAGTGAAGCCGGCATCGCCAAGAATTGTCTGTGCTATCTCCATATTCAGTTCGTTATCTTCCGCCAGCAACAGGCGCCTGCCTGCCGCTGCCTTCCGGATTTCCTGGATACAGTCACAGAGGTTGTCCGGCTGGTCTGAGGATGGGCCGGATTTTAACAGAAGGGCTGCTTCCTGTTCCAATAATTTCAAGTGGAGGGTGACGGTAAAACGGCTGCCTTTGCCCGGCTCACTCTCCACCTGTATATTACCCTGCATGGCTGTAACGATTCCCAGTGCAATGGGCATACCGAGTCCGGTTCCCTGGATATGGCAGGCTTTGGCGTCCTCTGCCCGGGAAAAAGGGACAAATATGTAATCTAAAAAGTCCTTTGACATTCCGATTCCTGTATCAGCGACCGTGAAAACAAGGCAGCCGTATCCTGGAAGATGGGAGGAAACCTCCTGTACGGCGATGTCGATTCTGCCTCCGTCAGGAGTATACTTGATGGCATTTGTGATCAGGTTAATTAACACCTGACGGATTCTCCCGGCGTCTCCGCACAAATGGTCGTGGGGTGACTTAGGATTATGGAAGCACAGCTCCTGCTTCTTTGCGCAGGCCTGAGGAGAGAGAATCGATTCCACATCTCCCAGCAGCTCTTTCAGGGAGAAGGGAGCCTCTGCCAGTTCAAGCTTTCCTTTTTCTATTTTGGACATGTCCAGAACATCATTAATCAATTCAATGAGGTGATGGCTGGAGAGCGTTATTTTTTTCAGGCAGTCCCTTACCTTTTCAGGATCTTCGGCCTGAGACAGGGCGATGGAGGACATGCCGGTGATGGCGTTCAGCGGAGTTCTGATATCATGGGACATCTGGGCAAGAAAATGGCTCTTCGCCTCATTGGCCTGTTTGGCTGCCTCATATGCCGCCAGCAGCGCTTTGCGGTTGCGCTCCTCCTGCTCTTTCTCTTCCTCGACGCTGTGGGCTGCCAATATCACCTTCACAGGCACTCCATTGCGGCTTTCCGCAAGAATAATATGCATCCGCATCCATCCATAAGCACCGCCGTAATTTCTGCGGTATTCAAGAGCATAAATCATATCGCCCCCCGTAATTCTTCTGCGGATGTCACAAGCCGACAGCTCTTCCATAAACCGTTTCCGATCTTCCTCATGAATGAAATAGCTATAAACCGTTTTCAGATATTCATAGTCCGTACTGCTGCCGAGACGGCAGGCCAGATCGTCCATCAGATTAAATGGCTGGAATGATTCTGTGAGCAGGTCGATGTAGAATACGGAGTGATAAAAAACCGACAGGCCCCTGATAATATTCTGCGATTCAAAATACAGCCTTTTTTGCTGCTGTTCCTCCAGCTCTTTCATCTTTTGTTCATGTATCTGCATATTGGCAAAAATAACTTTACTTACACGGCCGTCTTTTATTTCCGCAATACTAAAGCGCGAACGGACCCAGATAAGGCCCTCCGGGTAAATCCTTCTAAAATCAATGTCATAGACCGGATGCTGCGCAGACAATGTGTTTCGCAGAAAATCCGGGCTTCCGGCACGGCGCATTTTTTCCTTGTCCTCGCTGAAGACATGATCGCGGATAAATTTATCATAGTAAGTACTGAGACTGCCTTTGGGAAATTGCCGGCTTTCCCGGATAAACTCTTCCTGCCAGACTGATTCCTCCATATCGTTGTCCAAATCAAACAGGTAAATGGAATAGTAGCATTGGCACAGTGTCGAAAGCACATCTTCCCGCATCTGCGCCTGCTGCCTGTCGTCCTGTTCGTCGAAGGCGGCGATAACGAAGGGGTGTTTGGAGGAATATCCGTCAATCGGCAGGAGCTTGATACGTCTCCATCCGCCGAATATGTCTCTGAAGATGATTTCGATCTGCTTTTCTCCGTCAGACAGCCTTTTGGAAATAAGCTTCGTATCCGCCAAACCGAGCAGGAGGGGGCGGTAGGGAACGGCCACCTCTTCGGCAGAGTAGACACGGAAAAAGTCTCCAAATTCCGCATATTTGAGGGAGAGCTCCTGAAGGCGTCCTGAAACTTTTATGGCCTTGTAGCTCTGGTCATCCAGATTGCAAAGGAAAATTCCGGTATAACTTTCGCCCAGAGTCTGGATAATGATATCATATTCTTTTTTCAGCATAAAGGTATTGGTGATATTCTGATGATATCCCCTCAGACAGACGCCCTCAGTATAGCTAAAGTCGCGTTTACCGCCACAGCGTATAAAAATCTCTCCCCATTTTGGATGGTGCCAGGTATACTGTACCTCGGCGCGGCCATCGGAAGTGATTCGTTCCACGGCAGACTGCACAAAATCGTAATAGTCGGCGTCAATACGGTCATACCAGACGCGGTAACACTCCTCGGGAGCCGGTTCCGTACTGAAACCCAGCAGTTCCAGCATTGTATGATCCGCATACATCCGCGGCTTTTTTCCTTCGTTAAGTTCTAAAACCCAGAGCCCCATTTGAGCTTCATGGAGGAGTTCCTGTATTTTCTGCGTATCTTTAAAATGATCCGGCATTTATCGATTCCTTTCTATAAAACAAGAATAGTATGCTTCCGCCGGGAGAGGAGCTTAAGTCCGCTGCGGCGGAATATTCATGAATATTTTACATATATATTTCTATTCTATGGTAAAAGTTTGGGCGATGCAAGAAAAAAATGGCTGCTGTACCTTTAAATTGCAGGACAGCAGCCGAAGCTTATATTTTTACGGAAAATTTGTAGCCCAGCCCCCAGACTGTTTTCAGATACCGGGGGTTTTTGGGATCTTCTTCTATCTTGTTTCTGAGATGACTTATGTAAACCATAATCGTATTGGCATCCACGACGGAGCCGTTCCAGACATGCTCATAGAGCTGTTCTTTTGTGAAGACACGGCCGGCATTGCACAGAAACAGCTTCATTAAAACATTCTCCCTGGATGAGAGAGGAATCGGCCGGTTATCTTTAAAGAGTTCCATTGTCATACTGTTATAGCAAAACGGGCCGGCCGTGATAAAATCAGGGAGCGGCCTTGCCGATGGTGTTGGCAGTCTGGCCCTTTTCGGTGACAGAAAGGCTTTCCCGCACTTCCTCAACGCTCTGCTCCGGCGCTAAGACTTCGGCTGCGCTCATCACGGCCTGCCGGGTGGCTGGCTCTAAACTCTGATATTCGCTGCTCAATTTTCCTCACCTCTTTTCCATGCTCAGCAACCACGAAGGCCCGTTCCTTCGTCGTGCCGGATAGCAGAATATCCAGCAGGTACTCCGTATGGGCTTTCTTTTGCAGGGCTTCAATGAACAGCGGGTTCCATTCATCCTCCGGGAACTTTGGTGCGTATTCCTGTTCCCAGCGTTCCAGCAGGTGCAGGTAATCGCACAACACCCGGAAACATTTCTGTTCCGCCTGCCGGTAACGCAGTTCCTCGCTGATTTTTGGCTTGACCGGCCTCCTGCGAGGCGGGCTATGGCCCTTGGCGTCATAGCCGATAGAGAAATCCTCCGCCAGCTTTAACGCCGCTTCCTTGCCGCTCAGCCCGAACAGGCGGGCAGTGAAATCAATCACATCCCCGTCCGCCTGACAGCCGAAGCAGTGGAACCGGCGGTCAACCTTCATGCTGGGATGCCTGTCCTTGTGAAAGGGACAGGCATCCCGTTTCTTCCTACCCGGATTCCATAATGCTCCACAGCCTGCCGGATAGTGACAGACTGTTTTACCGCTTCATATACATTCGATTTTCCCACCTCCTGACAAAACAAGCGATTACTTTCTCTCCGTCAGAAATCAGATGCTTTACAACTCCATATCTTGTTTTGGGGCCGGGGAAATCCGCCCCTCACGTTCCCAACGCTCCCGGTTCTTCCGATCAGCGTCCGCCTTGCCCCTTGCCAGCTTATCCTTGATGGATTCTCTTGCCTTTGCCTTAATCTGCGCTTTGCCAGCCTGTTTGACCTCCGGCTGCATAAGCGTCCTCTGGATTTTTTACCAGGGCGTGCTGCATGGCATTTTTGATTTTGCTGATAACTCCATCCAGACGGGCGGCGGCGTATTCCCGTTCCTTCTGCGGGGCCTTCCGCTCCGGCGAAAGCACCCATTTTTTCGTTTCCTCCACCAGACGAATATCTTCCTTGTGGGTTTCCTGCCGGACAGCATCGGTCACTATCTCCACCGCCTTGTCATAGGCCACATCGGAAACATCGTCCAGCAGCGTCTCCACGTCCTCAATTTTGAGCGTCAGTTCTTCCAGCTTCTGCTCCTGCGCTGCCAGCTGCTCCTTCTGCTTCATCAGGATATAATCCTGCTTTTCCAGATACTCCCGCCCGCCGTAAGCCGGTTCCTGTTCCAGATGCAGGCCATGCCGCTCTGCGATGTCAAACAGAATCGTCCGGCAGACTGCATCAAAGGTCTGCTTGCGGTTGTTGCTCCGGCTTTTTGGCTTGTCTGGGTGTGGGAGAGGGATACCCAATTCCTCCAGCGCCTTTTCCTGCTGGGGGCAGAGTTCGCCGTATCGGTTCTCACAGTCAAAGACATGATGCTCATGGATGGGGGGCGTACCCTCGTCCAGATGGAGCGCCCAGTCCAGGATGTGGATATGGGAACCGAAACGGCGCTCAAATTCCTCATAAAACTCGTTGACGATGCGAAAAAGCGTTTCCGGCGAAACGGATTCCTCCAGCGTACCAATCTGGTAGATGCTTTCCTCCGGGCAGGTCTTGTTGTTTTTCAGTAAGTCCTCCACGGTGCGGTTGCGCTCCCCTCCGGCCAACTGCGCTCCAGCCGGCACAGCAGGGGATACTTCCGGCTGAACTCCGCCAGCCTGCGCTTCAAGCTGGCGTTAAAGGTGTAGATGCTGGCAAGGATCTCCGCCTCGTTCCAGTTGATGATGGTTTCTTTCTCATACTTAGACAGCTTCCTCATACATATCCTCCTCATAATCCGTATTGGCTTGCAGCACACGCAGGCTGCGCTTGAGATGGCGGTATTCGTCCATCTCCATGCGCAGATGGTGGTAAAAAGCCTCGTACCAGCTTTCATCCACCTCCGTCTCCACCTTCCGGGCTAGCTCAAGCATCCGGCGTTTGGCCTCTGGGTCAACGGTCAGGGCGGTCAGCCATTTCAGCCGTGTCACCGTATTGTGCCGGTTGGGACAGGCGAAAACGTAAAGAATCTTCTTTTCCTTCTTACTCAGTTTCATAATGAT
This sequence comes from [Clostridium] symbiosum ATCC 14940, assembly GCF_000466485.1. Taxonomy (GTDB): domain Bacteria; phylum Bacillota; class Clostridia; order Lachnospirales; family Lachnospiraceae; genus Otoolea; species Otoolea symbiosa. The sequence continues at coordinate 9,820 of NZ_KE993025.1, forward strand.
GTTCCTCCTTTTCTTTGTGGCGGAGCGATACGCCCCATATGGTTTACTTGTTTCTGTCTGCCGTTTTCTGCACGCGAAAGGTTCCTGCCCGGATTTTCTCCCAGCGTATCGGCCTCTTTGGTGCGCTCGATTTCTGTCATGGCGTCACTTCCCCGGAGGTCATCCCCTTGCAGCCAGTCATTTAATTTTCAAGGTTCAGTGCTTGTCTGCAAGAATCATTTTAGCGTAAAAAGAGGGCTGCTTCCGTATATCCAAGAGGTCGGAAAAACGATCGAAATCCGCATATTTCCACGCTTTTGGAAACGTGCTATAATAGATAGCGAGTACAGGAAACTGTTGGCAAAAGGGGGCTTTAGAATGTACACAAAACTGTCAATCCCGGAACGGCTCAAAGACCTGCGGGTGGTAGACAAGCTTCAGGCCCTGCATCTGAGTGATGCTATGGTAGAACTTTTGAGCAGCGGAAAAATCAACAACCGGCTTCTCTGCGAACTGGCTACCCATCCAAACTTTCAGCGGTTGATGGTCGATATGGAAATCTTCATCGACCGGATTGCCGATATGCGGATTGAGCAGATGAACCTTATACTGGAAGCCACCCGGCAGACGGTAATCCGTGACCATGCGCCGGGGGAGAATGACCTTTATATGCGGACGTTGGAACTGGGACAGGTACAGGAAAGCGACTTTTTCAGCACGTCCTCCATGACGATCTGGATAGCATTGTCCGGGATATCCGGGAGGCCCATGTAAAAGACAAGACCACCGCCGATCCGCAGCCCACGCTGGAGGATGTGAAAGAACAATTTGAACTGGCCATGCAGCAGGGCAGCAACGAGGAACTGGTGAACCATGAATTCTGCGAACAGATGCAGATACCCTTTGAGAAGATTTCCTCAGAGGATTTCTCGGCATTCCTGCGGATACTGAGCCTGTCCAAGCTACTCAAAAATCCCAACAATAAGAGAGGAAAGGCCAGCCCTATCCCACCCAACCGGAAAGCCAGACGACGCCGGAAATAAAAAGAGCCGCCCGCCGGATGACTCCAGTGAGTGGCTCAAAAGATGATGCTGCCCTTACATGGGCTTTGTGGTTCTGATATATGGAAAATATATTTCAATAACGGAATCCGTGACTCCGCTTTTGTAAACCTTGCGGATGTCCGTGACCGTTCCCGCCGGTGCGTGTTTCAGGTATGCAAGCAATTTCCGGCTATTAGCAAAATGGCAATGCTGGCCGTTTGTGCGTTCAATGCGGTATCTCATAGCGTCTCCTATCTGTACACCAGCTCTGCGAGGATGATTTCCTCTGCCCGGCTGCGGATACTGTTCATAGACTGTACCCAGCAGAGCCAGTACAAAGGAATACAACCCCTTTCGCATTATAGTTAATTTCTACATACTCATATTTTTTCATTCTTCAAAACTCCTTTCAAATACAAATTTATCTTTGGGTGTATTGACTTTTACAAACTGGATTTTTATAACCAAACGCCCCAATCGCCATAATTAAATGTGCCACTGCCATGACAAAGTTTCCCATTTTCTTTAAGTTCCTCAAATGCTTTTCGCATACGGATTAAAATTTCCGGCTGTATATCCAATGAATGATGTGCGGGGAATACTTTTTTTACTGGCAATGCAGAAATCTTTTTCAATGAAGCAAGATATGCTTCAGGGTCAGTAGAAGGATAGTATGCAAACAGTATATCTTTATATACCAAATCGCCAGTAAATAAGTATCCTTTGTCTTTTTCCCAAAAGCACAAATGCCCTGGTGAATGTCCAGGTGTATGCAACACTTCAATTTGCCGTTCGCCAATATCTATCACATCATGGTCAGTTACAATTTTTGTTGGCATTCCTTGAAAAAGCTCGTAATCATATACATTGAAGTTATTTGGTAAATCACAACGGTCAATAACCATTTTCCTAATTGTTTCTATCGATAAAGGAAATTTTCCATTAAGCCAATCCAATTCTTCAGCATGAGCATAAAAGTCTGGAAAATATTGGTGTCCACCAATATGATCCCAATGAATGTGTGTTGCAACTGCCGTAATAGGCTTATTTGTGAATTTTATAACTTCATCGTATATGTTTGAAATGCCAAGTCCTGTGTCAATAAGTAGGCTTCGCTCGCTTCCATTTAATAAATAGCAATGCGTTTCTTCCCAATGTCGATATTCACTGATAATATAAGTATTATCATCTACTCTATCTATTGTAAACCAGTTATCCATAGCCTGCATACTCCCTTCAAATAAAATTTATCTTGGATTTATTGACCTTTACAAATTGAGATTTATCCTTTCAAATTCTTCAAAGCAGACGGATTATTCTCTAAGAATTCTCCAATAGTGGGACATCTTTCTAAATCCAAACAATCGCCACAAGTAGCAACACCCTTTTCTAATGCACACTGGCGAATACCACACATATTATCACAAAATACGGTTTTAATTCCGTCAACACGACAGCCTTGACAGTTAATATGCTCAGGAAGAATAGGTGCATTATTTAATTCAGCCCATAGCTTCGCAGTTTTTTTTCGTAATTCTTGGTTGTCATTGATTGTTGCAATATATGCATCACATTTTTCACAATCCAGTCCACAATATGCAATCATTTTTTTCATGGTTATGTACCCCCATAATTTCAAATTTATCAATTTCGTATCTTCTAGCATTCTTCTATTTTCAAATCATTACCTTGTTGAATTTATAGCCACCCCCAGACAGTTAATATGTACTGTGGATAGTCTGGGGACGGCTCTATCTTCTTTCTTAGCTTCCTTGTGAATGATGTGAGGTTGCTTTCCTTTGGTGCATTCCTATTACCTCCTTATGTATCAAAACTGTTGAATTGGAATTTGTCATAATGAATTAAGGATATTATAGGTTTAAGTAGTAGCAAGACTTTGATTTTTTATCCAGATATAGCAGATAACCACTCCGATTAAGGCTATCCCTCCCGTGGTTATATATGGTAATTCAATATTGCTTTCATACAGATACCCAGTTAATAAAGGAGCAATAACTTTGCTAAGATTTCCGGCGGTACTGGCAAATCCCATCAGTGTTCCTTTATGCTGATTGTCAGTTTTTGAAAGAGTTGCGTTTAATGTGGGTACTGTAATAGCAGAAGATACCGCAAATAAGCCAAAAACCACCAACACACTAACAAACCCAGTTGTCAATACCATGGCAAACGCTACTAAGGCTTTGCAAAACATACCTATCAGTATTAGTCGCTTCTCACCAATTTTTTTTGCTAAAGGACCAGTCAAAAAGCCTTGTACTACAATCAAAATACCTGCTAGAGTCATCCAAATAACACCAACTTGCTTAGTGGAAAATCCAAACTTATCTACGACATACAGCCCCGTAATTCCTTGCAAGCCTGTTTGACAGAAATGCACGACGAAAATAAGTATCAAAACCATTCCTGCTGAGCCAAAAATTATACTTTTCAGGTCTGAAAAATCAAAGGGTTTTCTTTTTTCCGTCTGTCCTGAACGCTCAATTGACTCTGGCAAAAGTGTTAGAATTAGCAGAAAGGCTATAAATGAAATGCCGGCTCCTGTAAAAAATGGGAACGCAAGCGAATAGCCTGCAAGAATGCCTCCCAATAATGGTCCCATCATTACGCCAACGCTCATTGAAGCTCCAAGTTGACTCATATTCTTGCTTCTTTCTTCCTCCGAGCTGGAATCTCCAACATATGCCAAAGATGCAACGGACGTAGCAGATGACAAAATACCCGATAAACTGCGAGCTATAAATAGCGTCCAAAAGGATGAAGCCAAACCGAACAGGAACAAACTGATGGAATATCCTATAATACCAATGCTGATAATCGGCTTTCTACCAATTCGGTCGGACAGTGCACCCCAAAAAGGTGCGCATACTGTTTGTGCCAGAGCATATACGGCAGTGAGCCATCCAAGCTCACGACCGCCAGCACCTAGATTTTCCATGTAAAATGGCATGACCGGAAGAATTAAGCTATATCCTAACGCAATCACCAAAGTAGCAAGCTTTAAAGCGAAAATCGGCTTTTTATTCATCAATCGTCACCGTCCCCTCCGAGCCGTCCACCGTTATCATTTGTCCATTTTTAATACTTCTCGTGGCTGTGTGTGTCGCCATAACGGCAGGGATACCACATTCCCGTGCAACAATACTTGAATGACTGAGAGGACCTCCAATATCCGTTACAATTCCACTTGCAGAGGCAAATAAGGGTGTCCAAGCCGGAGTTGTAGTAACGGCAACCAAAACACTTCCCGGCTGGAAATTTTTAAAATCTGCCGGACTATTTAGTACGCAGGCACGAGCTGTCACGACACCAGAACTGGTTCCTATACCCCTCAACACGGTTTTTCCATCTTTTTGTTTCTGTGGTGCATGTGATATACTTTTTACTTTCTTCTCAGGTAACTGAGCTGGTGGCACATAGCCCTGATACTTTTTGAGTTCCGCTTTTCGCTCAAGTATCGAATTTCTTCTATCAGATAAAGGTATATTTTCGTCTAACTGTATTATGAGTTTTTCCAATTCCAATTTTGTGAGCCAATAAATATCATCTATATGCGAAGTAGCTCCGCCACGTATAAGGCGTGCTGAAATTTCATGAAACATCCGGCGAATCAGAGGATGCCCCATTCCCATCAAATAAATAGCATTTTCACGCATAGGAGCAGTTTCCTGCGCCCAATGGAGCAACTTCAAAAACAGTTTTTTGCGTGAGCTACCTATATGTTGTATAATTTCTTCTTCTGCCTGTTTCCTATGCTTTTCAAATTTGGATTGACGTAAAAAAGGACTTTCAACTTTGCCTTCTACAAAGGTTTTTATGGATTCAAAGGTTGGTGTAAGTGTTTCCTGCGGTGTGGAATATGCAAAATCAAATTCATAAGCGGTACGACCAAACTCTTTAAAATACTGATTGATTCGATTTTTCCATTCTATCCATACTTCCAGCGAAACTCCGTCAGGCGGAACTGAGGACATAAAATTTTCCGCTATCTTTGCTGTTGGATTACTTTGCAGATAAAGGTTGAGAGTATTATTTTGCTTTACCCATTCCGAGAGACTCCACAGGTTCTTTTCGGCTTGCAGAGCAATCGTATCAAATCCAAGCAGGAAAACAGAAGTATCTGTTATACCAGCGCGACAAGCCGCTCCCTGAAAAAATTTTGTAAATAATGTTTCGCTGATAGAGGCGGCTGGCAATGTAAGCTGAATCCTCGTGAAATAAATACACGCTCCATAAAATACAGTCTGAATCCCCTCCATTATTTGATGAGCATTCAGCATATGCATGGGCTTTTCTTCCCATTGTTTAATCACATCCTCAAATTCTTTTCGTGCTGTTTCCCAGCGTGCAACACTATTCGTGAGCGCACGGCGTAAAGATCGGGGGGAAAGGGATTTGACAGCAATCAAAAGAGGCTTTGAATTAGCGGAAAGATAGACATATCCGTTAATAAGCGTATATGCTCCGTTTTCTGGCAGTAGCTTTTTCGCACTTTTACCAAACATATCTATCCATAAAAGCGCCGACGCACGGTTGACTATTTCAAGCCCAAGTGTGGCGAATAAGGGCGTAACAGGATTTGGCAAGTGTTCCGCTAGACTGCCTCTTGTATATATAACATTCTTTTCCGGTAACGTCCATTCCGGCGGTAGGACAGTAATAGGGCGAGCCTGAACAATATACAACTTATCTTTTTCCAGTGCCCACTCTACATCCATAGGCATTTCATAATACTTCTCAATTTTTTTTCCAAGCTGTGTCAATCGCATAACTTGATTGCGAGTAAGAGCATGTTTTTTTCTCAACTGTTCAGGAGTTGGGATTTCTTTTGTTCCATCTGAGTTGCGGACTGTCATAATCTCTTTGTTTGCTACTTCATACGATACAATTCGTTCAGCATTTTTATCTACAACGATTGTATCAGGGGTGACTAAGCTAGAAACCACCGATTCGCCAAGTCCCCATGCGGCGTTAACAATCATTTCGCTGCGTCTGCCATTGATAGGGTTTAGCGTAAACATAACGCCGGACGCATCGGAAAACGCAAGCTTTTGTACTACAACAGCAAGTGCGACAATTTCCTGCTTTATATCATTCTTCACGCGGTAAGCAATAGCGCGGGCTGTCCATAGGGAAGCCCAGCACCTCTTTACAGCGTCAAGAACTTCATTCTCACCTTGTATGTTTAGATAGGTTTCCTGCTGGCCTGCAAAAGAAGCGTCGGGCAAATCCTCGGCGGTTGCGGAGGAACGGACAGCCACCGCTATATTTCCCAATCCGGCATATGCGGTTTTAATTGCATCTGATACTTCCTGCGGCATTTCTCCATTATGGAAAAGCATCCCTATCTGCGTAGATGCATTTTCAAGCTGGCTGGTATTGTTAGAGTCAATACCGTCCAGCAACTTATTAATGTGAGGCTGAATATGGTTCTTTTCAACAAAAATCTTGTATGAAGTAGTCGTAACATGAAAGCCCTCCGGCACAGGGATACCCGCTGTCAAAAGTTTTGATAAAGACATACCTTTTCCGCCGACCATTTCAACGGTTGCCTGTTTATGCAACAAGGGTAGAGTATAATAAATCATAATAATTCATCTCCATCATTCATAATTCCGTGTAGAAATATATCCATTGTTTCATTAAGCATTTTCTCCGGACTGGCTGATGGTCGGGATGTGTAAATGATTGATATAATGGAGTTAATTAACAAACGCGTCATGAGATCGGCATTCGTCTTACGGAAGACGCCTGATTCCATTCCATTTTCAATTACAGATTTTATAATATCCTGATATGCGTAACGCGCAGTTTTCAGCCGCTTTCGATAATCTTCTTCTAAATAGTCAGATTCTGTATTTAACCACATCAGCACCGTTCGATACTGCTTTGGTACTCCAAGATGATTCAGCATGATTTTTCTAAGACACTGTTCCGGCGAGGATTCATCGGCAATAATCCTATGAACCTTTTTAATTGTTTCTTCTATTTCTTTCTCAACTGCATATACAACAATTTCGTCTTTCGTTTTGAAAAAATCATACAGACTGGACTTTCCCATGTTTGCTAAAATCGCAATTTCCCTCATTGATGTTTTTTGGAATCCATTTTTCTCTATGAGCTGCAAAGCAACACTGATTATTTCTTCTCGGCGCTCTTCTTGTTGTTCTGGTGTAAGAATAATTCCTTTTGGCATATTATGATACCTCCTTGTAACGACCATCGGTCGTTTCTTATTTCGTTTTCATTATATAGAGACCGATGGTCGCTTGTCAAGGCCGATTTTTATACAAAAAGATGCCATATTACAGTTTTAATTGACTGCAATATGGCATTGTTTATTTAATTTAACAGGAAAGTTCTCCTGTTAAATTAAAACCGCTCCGCAAAGGAGCGCAACTCTAAAGAAGGCTTGTTCACTAAGCTCGCTACACTCGCTAAGTGAGCCAATGCCTGCGGCGGCAGGAGCTTACCGCTGGTGCGGCAGGTTCTTTTCAATTGGAATCACGCTGGGCATGGACGCCACAAATTTTTTTGTTTCCTCGATAAACATGCGGACGGCCTTTGCACCGGAGGGATTGGCTTCTCTCTGGGTCACGAGATAGATTGTCCGGGCGGGCAGCTCCGGTTCGGGTGATGAGATGACAATATTTCCGTCGCGGTTAATCATCTCCGCCACACAGAGCGGGACAGCAGCCCATGCACGTTCTGACTGGAGAAAAAACTCAATCAGGGTCGGAGTGTCGACAGTGACCTTTGGTTTTGTGATAGGACTCCAGTTTCGGTTATGCCAGATTTCAAATTCCACGCCCAGGTCAATATAAGTCTCGTCCTCCACGGACAGCGACTCCACTTTTATAATATCCGGATAGGAGGAGTAGCGCCGGTCACTGACCAGAACCATCGGCTCACAGAAAATAGGCGAAGTGACAAGATTCCTGGATGGAAACGGCCGGGATACAAAGCCAATATCCAGGAGGTAATTGTCCATAAGATTATAAATGGTATTGTTCCAGTGGGTGCTGATTGTAAGTCTCAGCTGGCTGCTGCCGGAGAAACGGCTGTAAAGGCCGGTAAATAAAAAAGAATTGATGCTGTGCGGCGCTGAAACCTTCAGTTCATAGCAGGACAAGTTCTCCTTCCAGGTTTTAATATCTTTTTCCACCTCCAGATAACGGCTGGCCAGGGTAAGGAATTCGTTGCCTTTCGGAGTCAGGGTCACTCCTTTGATTCCGGGGCGCCGGTTCACGAGAGGACTTCCGATTTCTGACTCCAGATTGGTCAGGCGGCTGCTGATTGTAGATTGGGATACAAACAGTTTATCGGCAGCTTTAGACAGGTTCCTGGTCTCGGTGATAGCCAGAAAAGCCTCAATTTCAAGGGGGTTCATACAGCACTTCCTCCTAATATATAAGTGTAGGGTTTCAGTACC
>NZ_KE993026.1 GCF_000466485.1 [Clostridium] symbiosum ATCC 14940
ATGGGGAGTGGAATTTACTTTTTCATTTCAGTATCTTAAGAAATTTCCCCATAAAACCTTTACTGTTCCCCATATTTCTGTTATAATAAGACACTGTTGAAAACTTCAATAATTTGACGCGTTAAAGGAGAAATTACAATGTCTGAAGATAATCAAAAAAACCGTCTTCCCCTGTCTACTGATGAGACAACAGCAGCCGGGGAAACTGCCAGACGCCTGCTGGAGGAGAAGGATGCCGACGCGAGGACGCGTTCTTACAACGGTTTTTTCGGGATATTATTAACGGTTCTGCTTACATTTTGGGCGGTATTCCAAATCTATGTAAATACGATAGGCGTCATGAGTTCCATGGATCTTCGCATGTGGCACTGCATGTTCCTTCTGGTATTTACGTTCCTGCTGTATCCCACGATGAAAAAAGAGAAGAAGGTGAGAAATGCCCCGCCGGTTTGGGACGTGCTTCTGATTGCTCTGGCTATAGGGGCCTTTGGCTACATGCTGCTTAATTATTCCCGGATTGCCCAGTCGGGCGGTTATCTGACGAAACGGGAAATTGTGATAGCCGCGCTGGCAATGCTTGTCGTGTTTGAAGCAGCCAGGCGGGCCTGTCCGAGCCTTGCGGTGCTGGGACTTATCTTTCTGGCATATAATTTTTTCGGAAAATATATACCGGGACCATTGGGGCACACGGGTTTTTCGATGAAACGTGTCCTGAGCCATATGGTCTGGGGCAGCCAGGGGATCTTCGGCGTCGGGATTGGCGTAAGTGCGACCTACATATTCCTGTTTGTATTGTTCGGATCATTTTTAAAATACAGTGGATTCAGCAAATTTATTAATGATTTGTCCCTGACTCTGGTAGGCCGTTCTCCCGGAGGGCCGGCAAAGGTAGCCGTACTCGCAAGCGCCCTTTTGGGAATGATTAACGGAAGCGCTATTGCAAATGTGGCGACGACCGGAACAATCACGATTCCTCTGATGAAGAAGACCGGCTACAGGAAGGAGTTTGCGGCGGCGGTCGAGGCGGTTGCCTCTACGGGAGGACAGTTTGCGCCTCCTATCATGGGAGCAGTCGGATTTGTCATGGCGGAGTTCCTGGGGATCAGCTACAGCAAGGTAATGATAGCAGCCTGTATCCCTGCATTCCTATATTATATGGGTCTGCTGCTGGCCGTCCACTTTGAGGCAAAACGTCTGGGACTAAAGGGGCTGGCTCCGGAAAACATTCCGAATGCCGTGGAAGTACTCAAAAACCAGGGGCATCTTGTAATTCCTCTGGTAGTCCTGATTGGAATGATTGTACTGGGGTATACACCTCTCTATGCTGCGGTGTTCTCCATATTTGCCACTATACTGGCCTCCTGGCTCCGCAAGGAAACGAGGATGAGCTTTAAGGATATCGTGGATGCAGCGGTGGAGGGCTCCAGAGGCGCTGTCAGTGTCGGAGTATCCTGTGTGGTGATCGGAGTGATAATCGGTACGGTTTCCCTGACCGGCCTGGGACTTACGATAGGATATCTGATTCTCGAAGTGGTCGGTGAAAACCAGCTCTACCTGGGCGGCCTCATGGTTATGATCATGAGCATCATCCTGGGGATGGGTGTGCCGGGTGTGGCTGCCTATGTAATCGTGGTGGCAGTGGCGATTCCGGTCCTGATAGAGATTGGGGCAGTGCCCATTGCGGCTCATATGTTCTGTCTGATATATGCCTGCCTGTCCAATATTACTCCGCCGGTGGCGATGAGTTCCTACGTGGCGGCCGGCATAGCGGATTCCAATCAGACGAAGACCTCCCTGCTTGCGGTCAAGCTTGGGCTGACCGGATTTATCCTGCCATTCTTTTTCCTGGGAAATCCGGTACTTCTGATTGGCGTGACGGATGCAACCGTCCTGACGACGGTTCAGGCGACGCTGACAGCCTGCCTGGGTGTTGTGGCTCTGGCCTCCGGCCTCCAGGGAATGCTGTTTTGCAGATGCGGCTGGGCTGAAAGAGCGGTGCTACTGGTAGTGGCATTCCTGAGTATTGACCCGAATATGGTGACAGATGTGATTGGAATCGGCCTTTTTGCCGGAGTTTTCATTTATCAGAGAATAAAGGTAAAGAAGGGCGGGGAAGAGGCGCCTGCGGTAAAGGCGCAGTAGCTCCACAATATATAATCTAAGCATTTTAAACACATTTAATAAATGATAGTGTCAAGTGATGTATGAAAAAACTGAGCC
>NZ_KE993027.1 GCF_000466485.1 [Clostridium] symbiosum ATCC 14940
GACGCGTCCTCCCAACCTCAGTTAAATCTCCATCAGAAAATTTGGAAAAAATTTACATAAATATTCTGTCTGCTTTTACAGTCGATATAATATTTTTGTTATATACTGGATAAAGATTAAGTCTTTGTTGCAATACCTTAAATTTGATATACTGAACCTATTAAATTCACAGCTGCGATTATAGATTTATACCGGTATCAGAAAGGCAAGACAATGAATAAAAGTAACTTTTTTACGGCGTCGGACGGGGCGGTTCTTTATTTTGAAGACCAGGGAACCGGAGTACCGTTTCTGCTGATGCCAGGATTTCTGGCGACAACGAAGTTTTTTCGGAAAAACATCGAAGAACTGTCAAAAAAATACAGGGTAATTGTCTTTGATCCAAGAGGACAGGGGCGTTCCGGTAAAGTATGCGGCGGCAATACGATGGAGAGAAATGCGCTGGATATCAGGGATCTGATTGAACATCTGCAGCTTGAAGACGTAATACTGGGCGGCTGGTCCATGGGCTCGTCCGTAGTGATATCCTATGCTGCGATGACACAGGAGGCTCACCTGAAGGGACTGGTTCTGATAGACGGTTCTTTGTTCCCGGTGTCTCCCGACGAATGGAACAAACACCGCTCCCGGAATTATAACATTGATAACTGGCTTGATAATTATATGCCGCTTGTGTATGACAGAGATGACTTTTACGAGCGTTTTGTGGCGAGAATTTCCAACGGAGCTATGACGCAGGAGGATCGGGAATGGGTTATGGAGGAATTTATGAAGACGCCGCCGTGGTCGGCCCTGGAATTCCATTATGATTTCTGCCATACCGATAATTACAGTAATTTAAAAAAGCTTACGGTGCCCGTGTCTATTTTCGGCGGTTCGTCGGACGCTTACGGGCTGGAGATGGTGGATGCATTTGCCTCACAGATCAGGGGATATGTGGAGCTGAATAAATTTTATAACAGCGGCCACATGATGTTCTATTACGAGTCAAATAAATTCAATGAATGTATCAGCCGGTTTATAGACCATGTGGCGGCCGACAAAAGCAGGGGGCTTACGGAGGAATCCAGACATGTTTGTGGTGAGGCGCCGGCTTTTACGTAGAGGACAGGCTCATTATAATATAACAAAACATAAGAAATGGAGTGGAGAAAACTATGAAAAAAATGTTAGCAATCAGTATGTCACTTATTATGGCGGCTTCTTTAGCAGGATGTTCGTCAGGCGGCGGCGCCGGAAAAAGCACGCAGCCCCAGACGGCACAGGAAAATGCAGGAGATAAAGCGCCCGGTGAGCCAACGTCCGGAAAGAAGAGAACGATCCAGCTTGGCCATATTGATCCGGCCCAGGATGTGGATCCCTATCATACACTGGCAATGAATTTTAAAACAGAGATAGAGGAACTGTCGGGCGGGGCGATTACAATTGACGTAATTACGGATGCGCAGTTAGGCAGCGAGCTTTCCATGATGGAAGGAATGAACATGGGTACAATTGATATGGCTGTCATCACGAATTTCAGCTTCAGCTCTTCTGTCCCCGACTTTGCAGTGTTTGACCTGCCGTATCTGTTTATGAACCGTGAACAGGCTCACGCGGTACTGGATGATACCTCCATAACGGATGCAATGGAGGAGGAACTTTATAATGACTTCGGTGTTAAAATCTTAAGCTGGGGCGAAGGCGGATTCAGAAGCACGATCAATAAAAAACGCCCGATTAATACACCGGCCGATTTAAAGGGAATTAAAATCCGTGTGCCTGAAAATTCAACTTATGTAGATACGTTCAAGGCGTTGGGGGCCAATCCTACAACGATGGCATCCAGTGAATGCTTTACAGCCCTTCAGCAGGGAACGATTGATGGCTTAGAGCAGCCGGTTACACCGATGTATACATATAAATCATATGAACTCTGCGACTATATTTCCTTTACCGAACATTTCTATTCGCCAATCACGCTCAGCGTGTCTAAATTCATCTGGGATGATTTGAGCGATGAGGAGAAGGGCTGGTTTGAAGAGGCGGCGAAAAAAGCGGCTGAAGAAGAGCGCGCGTCTGCGAAGGAGACAGACGACAAGCTGTTAAAAGAGATGGAAGAGGCCGGAGTCCAGGTGAATGAAGTGGCGGATAAACAGCAGTTCAGAGATGCGGTAAAGCCGATTCATGAAGCCTTTGCTGCGGATGTAAATAAGGAGTTACTGGACAAGATTAACGAGAAAATCGCAGAAATCCAGTAAAGAGCCGGATGAGGAGAAGTCCTATGAAAGATGCATTGGATAAAGTATGCAGCATGGTAAACAGAATATATGGAGGAGCAGCCCTGCTCCTCCTGGCTGTCCTGACCGGAGCCATGGCTGTTCAGGTATTTACAAGGTACGTGCTGGGTTCTTCCCTGTCGGGAACGGAAGAGCTGGGACGATATTGTTTTATATGGATGACAATGCTGGGGGCCAGCATTTGCGTCTCATCCGATTCGCATGCAGCGGTGACGATTCTGAATGATCATTTAAAGGGGAGAATGAAGGGCGGACATAAAATTTCGGTGGATATCCTGATTCTGGCCTGTGCGGTACTCCTGTTTATACAGGGGATTAAAATGGCGGCCATGACGACCAGGCAGCTTACGCCGACCCTGCATATCCCGATGTCGGTTATTTACTGTTCCCTCCCTGCAGGGGCCTTCGGAATCATTCTGAATGGAATCAATAACCTTATTAAGAGAATGGATGAGGCAAAATCGTCTGCCTTTGTACAGGAGGGGGCGGACGATGGAGAAGGGGGGATGAGGTAGATGGAAGTAGCACTGTTATTAGGAGTCATGATGATACTTCTGGCTTATGGCGTTCCCATCGCATTTTCCATTGGTATATCCAGCAGCGTTTTTTTGATGGTAACACAGATGAAACCGCTGATTCTGATTGCGCAGCGGACGGTTCTCGGTACGGACAGCTTTCCGCTTCTGGCAATTCCGCTGTTTACGCTGGGAGGTTATCTGATGGAGTCCAGCGGCCTGTCAAAGCGTCTGGTAGGATGTATTGAGAAGCTTCTGGGAGGCGCGCCGGGAAGTGTCGGGACTGTTACCATCGTCTGCTGTACGATTTTCGCGGCCCTCACCGGCTCAGGCCCTGCAACGGTTGCGGCGATTGGGGCTATCATGCTGCCCGCAATGCTGAAAAACGGATACAGTAAATCGGAAACAGGCGGTATTCTGGCTGCGGCCGGTTCCCTGGGCCCGGTTATTCCGCCCAGTATCTGTATGATTGTATACGGCAGCACGATGAACGTTTCGATTCCGGAGATGTTCGTGGCGGCCATTGTACCCGGCCTTTTGCTGGCAGCATCCTTTGTAGCGGTTAATCTGGTGATGAACAGGAACAAAAAAGCGGCGTCAGCCGTGAAGTACAGCCGGAAGGAAGTAATGGAATCTTTTATCCAGGCGGTGCCGGTACTGCTTCTTCCGGTTATTATCCTGGGCGGCATATATACGGGGATCTTTACGCCCACCGAGGCGGCCGTCACCTGCGTAATTTACAGTCTGGTACTTGGAATTGCATACCGGGAGATGAAATTTTCCGATTTGATCAGCGCAATGAAGAAGACGATCGTAACCTCCGGCATGGTGATGTTTATTATGGCGATGTCCGCGAACTTCGGGTGGATTTTGTCGGCGGCGAAGATACCGACGACTGTGGCCAATGCGCTGGTGCCGTATCTGGGCAACCGGTTCGTATTTACGGTACTTCTCTTAATACTGCTTTTCATAGCGGGCTGCTTTATGGAAGTGCTGGCCCTGGTGGTTATCCTGGCTCCGATCCTGATTCCGATCGGCGTTCAGCTGGGAATGGATCCGCTTCATCTGGGGGTTACTTTCTGCATTGCGCTCGTAATGGGACTGATCACGCCTCCATTTGGCATGAACCTGTTTACCGCGGCGGCGGTCTGCGACACGACGTTTGTTGAGATTGTCAAAGGAGCCTTGCCCTATATCTGTGTGGCATTGATTATGATTTCCCTATTTGCTTTTGTTCCTCAAATCACGTTATTCCTTCCTGGATTGATGGCGGGGTGACGGCATGGTGGAGAGAAATCTTTTAAACGGAGTAATAGAATTGCACGTTCATCCGGCGCCTGACATTCAGCCCAGAAAATTCACCGATATGGAACTTGCTGAGCAGATGAAGGAGGCACAAGCGGCGGCAGTCGTACTGAAATCGCATACGTTTCCCACAATGGCGCGGGCTGAAATCGTTTCCCGACTGACGGGCTTTTCCGTTTTTGGTTCCATCACGCTGAATGATGAGGTGGGGGGATTTAATCCGGCTGCGGTGGAGGCGGCTCTTAACCTTGGTGCGAAAACGGTATGGATGCCTACAAAAAGCGCGGCAAACCACAGAAAGTATTTTAATCTTCCGGGAGGGCTGCATGCCCTGAAGGACGGGAAAGTGGACAACGGGCTTGACTCGATTCTGCACATGATAGCGGACAGGGATGTTATCCTGTCGACAGGCCATCTCTCATTTGAGGAGCAGAGGGTCGTGATTGAGAGAGCAAGAGATCTCGGGGTCAAAAAGATCGTGATCGATCATCCCGAGCTTGCGCTTACCAGGCTGACTGTCTGGCAGCAGAGATATCTGCAGATATTCGGCGTTTACTTCCTGCGCTGTGCCGTCTATCTCGATTTGAGCCGTTCCTACGCGGATGTACTCAAGAACCTGACAGAGCTTGGGTGTTCGGACACGGTATTGTCAACGGACTGCGGAAATACCGGCCTGCCGTCCTGGCCCGGACTGATGGAGGAGTACCTGCAGTATCTGCTGGGACATGGCGTTACGGAGGAAGAGCTGAACCTCATGACGAAAGTTAATCCGGCTCAGCTTATAAATCTGTTATAATGAAATAGAAAATAAAAAGAGGCAAGATATCCCATCCGGTTTAGATGGGATACCCTGCCTTTGTTGATGACGGTGACCTGTGCGCGGAGCGTGCAGGTTATCGTTGCAGTTTATTTCGCATGGCTGAAAATTACTCGGGCAGTGACAATCCAGGGAGGGACAACAAATGACATTAAAAGAATTACAGTATATTGTGACGATTGCGGAGGAGAAGAGTATCTCCCGCGCATCTGCCAGGCTGTATGTATCGCAGCCGTATCTGAGCCAGTGCCTGATGAGGATAGAGCGCCAGCACGACATGCCGCTGTTTCGGCGCACGCAGCATGGCCTGGTCCTGACATTTGCCGGAGAACAGTATGTGGAAACAGCGAGAAAAATTGTGAAGCTGTATAATGATTTCGAGACAGGGCTGTGTGAGATCAGCAATATGAGGAAGGGACGGCTGACGATTGGGACCACCATTCATCTGGGCTCCATGGTCTTTTCCACAATACTCCCGATTTTCAGGGAGCTTTACCCGAACATAGAGCTGAGGCTGGAAGAAGGGCCGTCACAGAAAATCGAAGAATATATTATCGCGTCGAAGGTGGATATCGGGCTGCTTCACTGCCCGCTCAAGGACAGTGCGATATCCTATATTCCGATCCGTGAAAATAATTTTGTGGCGGTGCTGCATAAGGACAGCCATCTGGAAGAATTCTTTTACAAAAAAGAGGAGAGTCCCTATCCATTTATCGATCCGAAGCATTTTTCGGGCGAGAAATTTGTCCTGGCATATCCTTACCAGAGGGTGAGGCAGATAGCGGATCAGATATTGGCGGCGGCGGGAATCCAGCCTCTCTCCTGTCTGAATACCAGCAGTGTGCAGACAGCCATGTGCCTGTCGGCTGTAGGACTGGGCGTCTCGTTCATGCCGGAAAATTATATATCTCTGTTTAATTGTCCGGTAGAGCCGCAGTTCTGCCGGATGGAGGAAGAGTTCGGGGCAAAATGGACGATGGCGGTTGCTTATGATTCTAAGGATATGCTGAGCGGGCCGGCAAAGGAATTTATTCGGATTATGAAAGAAAATATGTGAAAGAAAAAAGGGCCTTTCATCTGCGCAAAACAGCTGCGGATGAAAGGCCCTTTTTTGGTGGCAGAACGAGCCGTTTATCATTGCATTCAGGCGCTCCGCCCGTGTATTCGTCTGCATCCGATGAAGCTTGACAGGTAAAAAACTGTCAGGGAGGACGAAAAATAACTTTTTGATCAAGGGAAGGACTGCGCCTATAATGAACGTATCGATAAATATCAGGGATCCCGCCGGAAGAATTTCAGGTAATTTGACTCAATACAGAAAGGACTTTAGTGAGCGTAAAAGCATGAACAGTATGGTAAAAGTGAAAGGAACTCCGTATGAACAGGGCGTAATGCAGGGAACGGAGCTTCGCGAAGTCATTCTCCACAATATCCGGGAGGTCGGCAAAAAGATGGCATCGGATCATGTTGACATGGTCCGTTATGAAGAATTTGTTAAAAAGAACGCCGCTTTCCTGAAACAGGCGCACAGTGATATATTTGAGGAAATGAAAGGAATATCGGATGGAGCAGAGATTCCGTTTGATGATATTCTGATGCTGAATATACCGGCCTATTTCATGACGGGATATTTTAATCAGGAATGCAGCATGATTATGGCAAGAGGAAAGGCGACAGCGGACGGCTGTACCTATGTGATTAAAAACAGGGATATGAGCACCTATATAGAGCAGGCCGTAATCGAACGGGAATATCCGGACGGACTGAAAATAGTGGAGATAAACGGCGCCGGGACAGTCACCTATCCGGCCAGCGGGATGAACAGCTACGGAGTCGGAGTCACAACAACCGGTTTCTGGTCGGCTAAGGCTCCCTCGGATCTGGAAGCGGCAGAGTATTCCCATATCTTTTTAAATGTCCATCTTCTGCTGGCAAAATGCAGGACAGCCGGGGAAGCTCTTGAGTATGTGAAGAATTCGCCCCGCATGAATGGACTGAATATTATTATTGTCGACCGGGAAGATGCATGGCTGGCTGAAATGACCAGAGATGAGGTTTCAATTGAAAAGGATAATGGTAGCGGTATCTTATTCCGTACCAATCACTACCGCTCCGAACGGCTCAGCCATCTTAATCCGGAGGAAACAGAGTATCCGTCCACCTACTTCAGGTACAGAAGAATGGAGGAGATGCTTGGGAAGCAGTACGGAAGAATCAGATTCCAGGATTTATTCCGTATCATGTCCGACCATGAGAACGGAGTGAATGCAATCTGCCGCCACCCGCAGGAGGGGGCGCCATCCAGGACCATCTCCACAAGCCTGTTTGTACTTGAGGACGGCGAGGCGTGGACAACACTGGGAAACCCGTGCGACAGCCTGAAATATGCACTGTTGAAATAGGAGGATACTATGGATTGCAAAAAGTATATAGATGAACGGATAGGCAGATTAAAAAACATCATGTCTGAAAAAGGCATTGATACGGTCATACTGAAAAAGCCGGAGAATGTCTTTTATTTCAGTAATTTTAATCCGGTATTAAACAGCCATCCGGCGGTTATGATTATTTCACTTGATGAAGAACCGTGTTTGCTGGTGCATTCGATCCGATACGTCCACGCATGCGAGGAGGGAAAGATCAAGAATGTCAAAATATACGGCAAATGGGGGGCGAATGTTCCGCTTGCAATACATCCTGTCGACGCGGTGAGGACACTTCTGGGGAAAAGAAACAGAAAGCTGGGCCTTGAGCTCGATTACTGCAGCGCCGGATTCTGCAGTGAAGTGGAAGATAAGCTTTGTCCCGATGAGGTGGTAAGTATTTCATCTGAAATAAATATGATGAAAATCATAAAAGATC
Source organism: [Clostridium] symbiosum ATCC 14940 (assembly GCF_000466485.1). GTDB lineage: Bacteria > Bacillota > Clostridia > Lachnospirales > Lachnospiraceae > Otoolea > Otoolea symbiosa. The sequence goes on from NZ_KE993027.1 coordinate 7,779, forward strand.
CATATGAGATTGGATGCATCAGACGTTCCGCAGCCCTGGTCGATAAAGGAGTCGAAGTCACGATTGATTACTTGAAGCAGGGATACTCGGAAGCAGAGGCATGCACCCAGGGACAGTATGCAATGAGAAGAATGTGGCATGAGAAGTTTCCGGAGGCGGAAGTCTGCGGCTTCGGAACCTCAGAAGGCGGAATGATAGACAGTCTTCATGTATGGTGCCTTTCTAACGGACACATTGCATATGGCTGTGACTGCCCGAGGCATTATCACCCGCAGCCTGGAGATTTGACGCTTCCGATGGCGTGGGCCAAAACGGACGGTTACCATGCCGAGAATGAGAGAACGGTCATAGTCGGAGAACTGGATTCCTATAAACAGAATGCTTATGACGGCATGCTTAAAGCGCGGGAGAGCATTTTCAGGATATTGAAACCGGGAGTGACGTTTGAGGAGCTGTATCTTGCCGCGGCAAAGGTTTACTCTGAACGAGGCTTTGATTCCATTCTTCCGGGCAGGGTAGGGCATGGAGTCGGCTGCTCCGCGCACGAGTTTCCATCCCTGGAGCGGGGCAACCTGCTGCGGCTCCAGCCGGGAATGGTGATGACGGTTGAACCTGGATTAATGGATAAAACCTGGGGAGGTGTTCGCCATTCAGATACTGTTCTGATAACAGAGGACGGCTGCGAGCTGCTCACCCGGTTTGATACGGGAGCCATTGTCATTGAATGCGGTGACCTGCGCGCGGAGCGTGCAGATTAGCGATTAGCGCCCAGTCCCGTCTGATCATCCACCACCTCACGTACCGTATTGACGAATGCCTGGATTGTCTTTGAAAGATATCGTGTGTTCCTGTAATTCAGCACAATGATATTCTTTGAATCATAGTTCTCGATCGTGTAAAAACAGTGATGTGAGAAGTCATATTGGGAATAGGTGATAAAGGTTTCGGGGAAAATGGATACTCCCAGCCCGGCGGAACAAAAGGACAGCAGCGTTCCTACATTTTTCGTTTCCAGAAAAATATTCGGGGATATATTCAGGTACTGGAGATACCGTCTTGTAAATGTAGGTGTTCTCGAGGTCTGGGTCATGGCCAGGAACGGGCATGATTCCAGACAGCTCATCACAAAACTGAGATCCGGCTTTCTGGTTGAGAGGACGGTGTGGTTGGGAAAATAACGCTCAATGACGGTATCGGGTATCACGACGATAATATTTTCCTCATAGAGAGGAATCGTGGTAATCTGACTGGAACCTTCGGTCAGGTAACCGATACTCACATCCAGCGTGCCGTTTCGAATCCCGTTCTCCAGTTCGTCCGTTGAGCCTTCGAAGAGCTTTACCGATACCTGAGGATATTTCTCCTGGAATGCACGGAATGCTGCGGGAAGAAGGACCTGGGAGCGGGCGTGGGTGCTTCCGACGGTCAGTGAACCGCCGATCATGCCGCCGATGTCCAGCAGCTCTTTTTGCAGGTCATCCTGCATGGCAAGAAACTCGGCTGCTCTTTTACGCAGGTACATCCCGGCGGGAGTCAGGGTCAGGGGCTGCTTCCGGTCAAAGAGAGGCACGCCAAAACTAGTCTCCAGTTTGTTAATATGGCCGCTTAAGGACTGCTGGGTTATATGAAGCTTCTGGGCGGCTCTGCGGAAATTCATTTCCTCGCACAGCACCAGAAAATATTGCAGGTTTAAAAAATTAATCATAAAAAAGCGCCTCCTCAGTTATCATACTTTCTGAAGTATATCATTAAATCCGGCGGCGCTCAATATAGAATGCATGTAACAGGCGGAACGTACAGACAACCGCCTTCAATAAAAACGGCGCTTTGCGTCATGTAATTACAGGAGAGGGTTAGTATGAATCAACAGAAGGAAAAAAACAGCATTTTTAACCGTTTTTTGGCAGGAATTGAATATATGGGGAATAAAATTCCGGATCCCATGATGCTTTTTGTATGGCTTTCCATCATTACGGTGGCAGCCTCATTTGTGCTTTCAAAAATCGGATTCTCAGGCGTCAACCCGGCCACGGGAGAAGTTGTATCCGTCTATAATCTGCTGTCGGCAGAAGGCCTGGTGAGAATGATAACAACGGCAGTCAGCAATTTTACCGGCTTGTCGGCGCTCGGAATGGTCCTGGTATGCATGCTTGGAGTCGGAGTCTGTGACAGAGCCGGCCTTTTCTCGGTTGCATTGAGAAACGTGGTGGAGAATTCCAAAGGCTCCAACTTGAAAATAATCTGTATTTTTGTATTTATGTGTGTTATGGCGGATGCGGCGGGAGGAACCGGCTTTGTTGTAATGCCGCCTCTGGGAGCTATCATTTTCCTGGCTATGGGAAGAAACCCGCTGGCCGGCATGCTTTGCGCCTACGGTGCGGTATCGGGGGCATTTGCTTCAAATTTACTCGTCACCTCCATGGATGTGGTAAACTTAAGCTTTACGGAGACAGCGGCAAAGCTGGTAGATCCGGATATGGCGCTTTCACCTGCCATCAACTATTATTTTTCCGCATTTTCCGTATTTACCCTGACGGCCATGGCGGTTTTCGTTACAGTCAAGGTGGTTGAACCGCGTCTGGGACAGTATACCGGAACCGGAGCAGGAGAAGAGGTCAGCGCGGTAACCGGTACGGAGAAAAAGGCCCTGAAATGGGCGGTTATCGCCGTTGCGGTATATCTGGCGGTGATACTCGCCGGTGTGGTTCCGGGAAACGGCATACTCAGGGATCCGGAAACAGGCTCGCCGATTGCTTCCGCTGCGCCTCTGATGAAAGGACTTCCCTTCCTCATAGCTCTCCTGTTTTTCATTCCGGGCGTTGTTTACGGGAAAGTATCGGGGGCATTTAAGGGCAGCAAGGATGTAGCCAGAGCGCTGGGTCAGGCGATGGCCGATATGGGACCTTATATAGCCTTGATTTTTGTCTCCGCCCAGTTCCTGAAATATTTTGAGTGGTCCAATATGGGTATTATTCTTGCAATCAAGGGGGCGGATTTCCTTGAAGCTTCCGGACTGCCGATTCCGGTCGTGCTGGTACTCTTTATTATCATGTGCGCATTAATTAATATGCTGATAGGGGGCGCTTCAACGAAGTGGGCAATTCTCTCACCTATATTTGTACCGATGTTTATGTTTCTGGGATATCATCCCGCATTGGCGCAGATGGCCTACAGAATCGGAGATTCCATTACAAATCCGATCTGTCCGACCTTCGCCTACTTCGGAATGCTTCTTGCCCTGTCACAAAAATATGACAAGAATGCAGGATTCGGTACCCTGATGGCTAACATGCTGCCTTATACAATTGCATTTTTCTGCTTTATGACAATACAGCTGCTGCTCTGGTTCATACTGGGAATCCCGTTCGGACCTGGGGCGCCGCTTAGACTTTCTTAACAGAAAGTAAGAGAATCCCGCGAGCGGGATTCTCTCTTACTTTTCAAATTCCAGTCTGATTTTCTGCAATAGCTCCGGTTCGGTGATTACCTGATACCCCGTCTGCGCCATGGCGACGGCAGCAGACAGCATTTCTCCGGCTGCAAAATCCGTCATTGTGGCATCCGTGAATTCAGGATTATGCAATGCGGGTCCGCCGGCGCTTGTAATTCCGATCCAGCTGTGAATCGTGGGCACAACATTGCTGACATTACCAATATCTGATGTAGCTGCGTATGTTTCTGGTTTTTTCAGCCGGAGCGTTGTCAATTTCTCATAATTTTCTTTGAAAACATCTGACAGGGTATGATTTGTCACAAGGCCTTCAACCCGATTTTCAAATTCCGTTACATCAACCGACACTCCCGACGCCCGGGCCGTATGGCGCACACAGCCGGCCACTCTGTCCATATACTCCTGAAGCTTTTTCTTACTCGCTGCCCGGATATAATATTTCATCGAGGCATAGTCGGGGATTATGTTGGGCCGGCTCCCTCCATTATCAATAATGCCGTATATGTTGGCACCCGGAATATACTGTTTTAGATTGTTAATGTTAAGATATGACATTACCAACGCATCCAGAGCATTTCTGCAGTCTTCCTTCGGCAGGGCTGCATGGGCGGAAATCCCTCTGAATTCAAATTGAAGCGCTCCCAGCCCCAGTGTGGTGCCGCTCTCTTCGGATTCGGTGCAGGGATGGCACATAATGACAGCATCGATGTTATCAAAGGCATGAGCTTCCACGAAATTCACCTTTCCGCTTGTACGTTCTTCATCCGGTGTTCCGAATACGACTACTCTGCCGCCAATGTCATCCAGAACCGATTTTAAGCCGCAGGCAGCGCCATAACTCATTGCCGCGATTATATTATGTCCGCAGGCATGCCCGATCTCCGGCAATGCATCATATTCGCAGATGAACGCAATTGAGGGACCTGGCCTGCCGCTTGCGTACTCTGCCCTGAATCCGGTTTCCAGCCCATAGATTCCTTTAATAACGGAAAAGCCCTCTTCGCGGAACATAGCTGCCAGCAGTTCTGAGGCCATATTTTCTTTCAGGCCGATTTCCGGATTTTCAAACAGCTCTTTTCTAATCCGGTACATATTTTCTTTATTCTTCAGTATATATTTTTCAATTTCTCTTTTTCCCATTGACGCACCCAGCTCTCCTGATTTTGATTATATTGAAAGATTTTAAAATGGCCCAAGGTGGATGAACTGGGCAATCATGACGACAACAGCACCTCCCAGATATTGCAGTCCAATCAGGGGAAGAATCCATTTTACCCATTTTTCCCACGGTATATTGGCAAGAGACAAAGCTGCCATAAAGTATCCCGAAGTCGGCGTGAGTATATTGGAGATGGCATCTCCAAGCTGGAAGGCAACGACAGTTGTCTGTCTCGTCACGCCGATTAAATCTCCCAGAGGGGCTAAAATAGGGATTGAAACGGCTGCCTGGCCGGAACCTGACGGGATCAGGAAATTTAAAAGGCATTGGAACAGATAGATCCCCAGGCTGGAGACTGCCGCCGGAATCTGGGACAACAGGGAAGAGGAGCTGAATAATATTGTATCGATTATATTTCCCTGGGTCAGGATAACGAGAACCGCTCTGGACAGTCCCACGACCGTAGCCCCGACGGCCAGGGACTCCAGGCCCTGTGCAAAGGTTACCGCATATTGGTTGAAACGCATTCTGAATACGGCAGCGGATGCGATGGAAGCGGCCAAGAAGAGTGAAGACATCTGGGTGATCCCCCATCCCCATTTCATAACGCCCAGAACAAGTATAACCATCATGCCGAAAAAGATTGCCAGTACCGCTTTATGTCTTCCCGTCAGTTCCTCCAGATCTTCCAGATTCAGAATATCGCTTCTTTCCCGGTCAAGCTCATACATCAGGCTTGCTTCAGGATTTTTGCGCACCTTCATCGCATAGCGGTATATGTAGGTTACTGCAATCGTAAACATCAAAACAAGTGAACACATTCGAAACTGCCAGCCGCTTAACAGCGGAAGCTCGGCGATTGTTTGGGCAACCCCGACTGTAAACGGGCTCATCGCTGAGCAGGAGACGCCGGCGCAGGCGCCTACAAGCGCTATGGCGGCGCCCGTGATGGAATCAAAGCCCATGGACATTGCCAGGATTACCATAATTGCGATAAATGGAAGCGTTTCCTCCGCCATGCCAAATACGACGCCCCCCGCTGCAAATGCTGCCATTAAGACTGGAATTAAGAATTTGTCCCTGCCGCTTTTTGCCCCTGCTACGGCAATACGTCCTATGCCGATTTTAATGGCATCTGTAGACTGAATTACATGAAAGCTTCCCCCCATAATCAGGAGAAAGGCGATTATTTCCGATACTTCACCGATCCCGGCCGTTATACAGTTCAGCGCTGCAAAAATTCCCACCGGCGTTTGCTCGACATAGACAAAAGACTCCGGATCGATGACCATTCGTCCCCCTAATTCTACCCGCTCAAAATGACCGGCCGGTATCAGATAGGTCATAATTGATGCCGCGATAATTAGTGTGAATAAAATGACAAATACATGTGGAGCCTCAAACCTGCCCTTTCTCTTTTTTACCCCAAACATTTGCTCTCCTTTTCAATTTTTTTGTACGCTGCAGACGTTTACAATTTTGAAGATGCATCTTCGATATTCTATATCAGCAATATTCATGCCATTTATGGAGTTTATGGTGATAATGTCTATAAATTCATATATTATCAGTGAATATAGAGGGAATTAGTGCTTGAATTGGATTTTATCAGTGCATATTTTGACAAAAAATGACAAGAAAAGGGTGACATGTCAACCTTTATCTGAAAAATGACAATTTATTTGGTCGCACTGCGGCGGCAGAATGCAGCAGAAAATACAGAGATCGAAAAAAGAGCCCGGCATACAGGACTCTTTTTCGTTATCAGCGGTAAAGATTTAAGGGGCATATCATTAACCGGAATATTCTATCAGTTCTCAAGCATTATGTTCAAAATTTCTATATCCGTGGCCTTCATGCCTTCCCGTCCCATACGGCCGATACTCTGGATGGTATCTTCCACGGTTTCTTTTACAAGCCCTTCTCCGGGCTGGAAAACGCGTTTGTTTTTGCTCAGATGGAAGGCTGTGAGGGCGCAGTCGACAGCCGATGCGATCTTTGCCGCACAGGAAGGCTTGGCCCCGTCGCAGACCATACCGCCGATTGTGGCGATAGTGTCGGTAATAATACCGCAGATCTCGTCATAGGAGGCTCCCAGCATATAAGCGATGCCGACGCCGCTTCCGCAGGCCGCGCTTACGGCTCCGCAGTATGCGGAGAGGCTGCCGATATACTTTTTCTGGTGCAGGGAGATCAGGTTGCCCGCCACGAGGGCGCGGTAGAGTCCTTCATCAGAAATGTTATATTCTTTTGCGTATTCAATAATGGGAAGGGATACGGTCATTCCCTGGTTGCCGCTTCCGGAATTGATGACAACCGGCATCGGACAGCCGCTCATTCTGGCATCGGAGCCGGCTGCGGCAGCCGCTTTGGCGCGGATGGCGACGTCGGAGCCGAAAGTATCCAGCAGGGTCCGGCCTACCTGGGCGCCCCAGGGATTGTTAAGCCCTTCCTGTGAAATGGCGGTGTTACATTCTATCTGGCGTGAAATTACTTCACTGATATCACTGAGATCCACACAGTCTGCAAATTCCAGAATATCTTTTACATTTAAGAGGGATTTGTCCGGACCGGAGGACTGCTCCGACTGTTCGTCATCCGTACTGAAAATAATCTTGCCGTTTTTCACGATCTTCGTGATATTGCTGTGATAATCACGAATCTCAACGGTAGCCGATTCCTCCCCGGCGTAGGCCGTGATAATAATGTAGAGATTTTCAACGCCTTCAATCAGGCCGCAGCTGCAAAATCCCTCTTTCACCAGCTTCTGGGTGGTTTCGATTTGTTCCGGTGTGATATCCTCGAGTACTGCCAGAATCCGCTTTACGTTACCGCCAACGATTCCAAGGGTTGCGGCTGTGTCAATGCCCTTCATGCCGCCGGAATTGGGGACGGTTACGCCTTTTACATTTTTCACGATGTTGCCGCTGCAGTTTATTTCACAGCGATCCGGCATGGCTTCCAGAACTTCTCTTACTTTGGCTCCGGCATAGGCGATCGCAATCGGTTCCGTACAGCCCAGAGCCACAACGAGTTCATTCTTTAAGATAGAAACATAAGTATTATAAACTTTTTTGTCCATAGTTGATTTATCCTTTCTGTTGTTTAGACGTAACAGTTCAGCCATGATGTATTCCTCAAGGTGTTTTCGCTGCTTTTTGCGAAAATCCCGAGTTAAGCGGCGCGACGCGATGAAAAGTGAACTTTTCACCACAATCAACGGCGTTTTTTGCCGTTTCTGTGCATCATTTGCTGCAGTTTGGCCGAAGGCTGAACTGTAACGTTTAGACTGCACTCAGCAGTCCTGTATGATTTGTTGTCAGATTGACCTTGCAATTTACAATTAGTCCCCGTATAATTTTACCTGAGAGAAACAGGAGGAGCTGAGACTATGAATTTCCTGAATTTAAAATATTTTATCGTGACAGCGGAGGAGATGAACTTCACTAAGGCGGCAAAACGCCTTTTTATCTCCCAGCAGTCGCTCAGTAATCATATTGCAAAGCTGGAAGATTATTTCGGCGTCCAGCTCTTTGACCGGAATACGCCGCTTACGCTGACCGACGCCGGGGAAAGCCTTCTTAAGAGCGCCCGGAAAATCTTAAACGTCAAGCAGGAGGCGGAACTGGAATTGCAGGATATACGTGATTTCCGCAGTGCGGTGCTTACAATCGGCGTTCCCAATACGAGAGGTTCTGTGATACTGCCTCCCCTGCTGATGAAATTTGGCCGGGATTTTCCGCAGGTGCAGATACGCCTTGTGGAGGGTACCTCTAATGAAATTACCGACGCGCTGTATAAAGGCGACGTGGATTTTACCATCGGTTTTGAACTGGATGCGCCTGATAAGATCCGCACGGAGGTTCTGCACGAGGAACATACGCTGATTGTGGTCCCCAATAATATACTGGATGAGTATTTTTCGGAGGAGGAGCAGGGCGGACTGCTGGAGAAGAAACTGCTCCCTATCCAGGTCTTTGCACGCTGCCCTTTTATCAAGATGAAACATTCCAACTGGATCGGCGAGATATTTGAAAGCAGCTGCCGCGAGGGCCAGATGACACCCATTGTGGCGCTTGAGACAGTCAATATCATGACCATGGTTTCCATGTGCAGGGCCGGCTACGGCGTTATCATCTGCCCCAGTGTGTTCGTGGAGGAGAACAGCCCGGTGCTGGGCGGGGAAGGAAAAGAAAATATCCATACGTTTATTCTGGATTTCCCTAATGCGCACAAGATGATTGCCATCAATTACCTGAAGAATAAATATCAGACAAAAGCAGCCAGGGAATTTATCGAAATGACGAAAAAAATGCTGGCCCGTCCATAAGAAGGTTTAAGCAAAATGGAGATTTAGTTAAGCAGGTGAG
>NZ_KE993028.1:0-11165 GCF_000466485.1 [Clostridium] symbiosum ATCC 14940
GCGGCGTCCTCACCTGCTTAACTAAATCTCCACTTTCGATAGGAAACCAATTCATAAACCGTCATACAGCACCACCCAATCGTAGTACCTATTACAACCGCCTGGATGCCAAAACGTCCCAGAAGCGAGTAAGTCAGAATAACACGGATAGGGATCTGTATAATTGTCGCAATCAGTGTGACTCTCAGATTTCCGATGCCACGGAAATAACCCTGAAAGCTGTTGGTGATTCCGCTGAGGAAGTAGAAGCAGGCCATCGGGATGATGTAGAGTATGCCAAACCGGAGTGCTTCGGTTTCTTCCGGTTTCAGGAAGATGCCGAGAAGCTGGTTCTTTCCGGCCAGTACAAGGACGGAGATGGCAATTGTATAAATCTCTGCCATTACGATTACGGTTTTTAAGCCCTTTGGAATCCGGTGATACTGCTTACCGCCTTTATTCTGGGCGGTGAAGGTTGTGATTGAGGCTGCCAGGCTGTCACCTGGGGCCAGGACGTAGCTGTCTATAATCGAGACGGCATTGAAAGCGGCAACCGCATCGACTCCCAGTGTGTTGATGCCGGACTGGACCAGAAGGCGACCGATATAGAGTACGGTCTGCTGTAGAGCCGAGATGGAGCTGAAATCAACCGTTTTTTTCAGAAAATCCATATCAATATGAAGCTCCGGCAGTGACAGCCTCAGATAAGGAACCTTTACTTTGATATAGATAAACAGCATGAGTGAAGAGACGGCCTGGGAAATCACAGTTGCATAGGCCGCGCCCTGTACGCCCATATGGAGCGTCCCCACCATATAAACTGCCAGAAGGACATGGAGTATCGTTGTCAGGCACAGTACATAGAGAGGAGCCCTTGAATCTCCGATGGATCTCAGCCCGGCTGAGAGTATATTATAAAAAAAGGTAAATATTAACCCGAGGGAGATGATTTTCAGATACTGTGAAGCCATCGGCGCAATTTCCAGCGGAGTTCTGGTCATGCGTATAAACAATCCGCTTCCGGTAAAAGCCAGGAGTGAAAGTACGATGGTCAGGATAAAACCGGAGACCAGAGAAGTGGCCATTTCCGTTTTAAGAGCCTTATAATCTTTTGCGCCAAAGTACTCGGACATCAGAATAGAAGCGCCCAGAGATAGGCCCACAATCAGGAAAATAAGAATATTCATGATAGGCCCCGCTGCACCGATGGCCGCCAGGGCTTCTTTGCCGTTATACTGACCGACAATAATTGAGTCTACCGTTTGATATAATTGCTGCAGAAGGTTTGCGAACATCAGAGGCACTGCGTAGGTAAGCAGATGTCTGGTAACATTTCCCTGTGTCATGTCACGAACCATAATAAGTCCTCCCTGGATTTTTAAATCTGATTAAAGTTCCGGCCATATTTTCTGTATGCATAGATGTCAAAGACGATCATGCAGGCCCAGCCAAGCACAGTGCCGACAGCCACGGACTTCAGTTCAAGCCGTGAGATCAGCCCATAGGTCAGTATGACACGGACCGGGATCTGGATTAAGGTGCCGATTAAAGTGAACTTTAACCTGCCGATACCCCGGAAGTATCCCTGGAACGTGTGAGTCATTCCGGCCATAAAATAGAAACAGGCCATGGGACGGATATAGGAAAGTCCCAGCGCAATGGCATTTTGTTCCCACGGTTTCAGGAATATCCCAAACAGAGGACGACCGGCAAACAAGATAATCAATGTAACAAAAACAGTGTAGATGACGGCGATTGCCATTGTGATTCCAAAACCTCTGGGAATGCGGTCGTATTTTCCGCCGCCTCTGTTCTGGGCCGAGAAAGTGGTGACGGAAGACGCCAGGCTGCTGCCGGGAGCCAGGACATAGCTGTCGATAATGGAAGCGGCATTGAAGGCAGCTACCGCATCAACGCCCAGGGTGTTGACGCCGGACTGGACCAGCAGCCGTCCGAGGTAAAGCATGGTCTGCTGCAGGGCTGAGACGGAGCTGTAATCGGCTGTTTTCTTAAGCAGTTTCAGATTGATATGGATTTCAGAGGGCTTCAGCCGCAGGACGGGTACCTTTATGTAAATATAAAGAATCAGCGCCAGCGAGGAAACGGCCTGTGCAATCACGGTTGCCCAGGCAGCCCCGTACACTCCCAAATCCAGGTTCCTGACGAAGATGATATCGAGAACAACATTGATGATTGTTGTCAGTATCAGCACACAGAGTGAGGTTCTGGAGTCTCCGATCGCACGGAGGGCGGCAGCCAGTATGTTATAAAAAAAGGTAAATATCAGGCCGGCGGAAATAATTCTCAGATATCCGGCCGCCATATGGGAGATTTCCTCCGGTGTCTGTGTAAGACGGATAAAAAGCCCGCTTCCCGCATAAAAGAGCAGAGACAGCACGAGAGTAAGAAGCAGTCCTGCGCCAATTGAGGTAGCCATTTCCTCTTTCAGATCCTCATACTTTTTTGCTCCATAATATTTGGCCATTAAAATTGAGGCGCCCATGGAGATTCCTGCGATCATAAATATGAGGATATTCATGACAGGCCCGGCGGCGCCGATGGCCGCCAGGGCTTCCTTGCCCCGGAATTGACCGACAACGACAGAGTCAACCGTGTGATATAGCTGCTGGAACAGATCGCCGATTATCAGCGGCCCTGCATAAAGCAGAAGATGTTTTGTTATATTTCCCTGTGTCATGTCTCGTGCCATAGGAGCCTTTCCGGCGGGTGGGTCTTATCCCGCCTGTCCGCTGTTCATAAATCTATTGTATCCGGCAATACTCTTAATATATCATTTTGATAAAACAGATATTTCCTCTTGCCAAAACAGCGAAATTTCCCTATAATGAATTTTGAAAATCATAAACAAGTTACTCGTGATTGATAAGAATCATTATAAGGTCAATTATAGTTATCTGTATCCGGTCTGTCAATTATAATTTTGCAGTAAATGTAAGGCATGGATATATTTTGGTATTAGTTGGTGAGGACCGTTCTATTCTGATAACAGGAGGTACAAAATGGACAGAATTAAAAATATACCCGGGGAGGCGAAGCTGACACCGAAGGATAAGATAGTCCTTGATTATATACTGAGGAACCGGGCAAAGGCCTGTTTTATGACATCGTCGGAGATTGCGCAAATACTGGGGATTAGTCCTTCTTCCGTAGTGCGTGTATCCTCCAAGCTGGGCTTTGAAAATTTCAGCCACTTTAAGAGGGCTCTTCAGGAAGAGCTTGCGGACAGCCGGAAAAAGGAGAAGGCACAGATTCCCTATGAGAAAATAAAGACGATTGAAAGCCTGTCGGAAGATGAGATTATCGCGGTATTAAAGGCGAATGTAATGCGGAATATTGAGAGTGACCAGACGACGGCGGATTATGTCAATTACCGGAAGGCGGCAAAGCTGATAACGGAGGCCGACCGGGTTTTCATTGTGGGATTCAGGACTTGTGCCGGTTTTGCATCCTCATTCGGCGTCATGATGGGCTGTGTGCGTCCGGGGATCTATGTTGTAAACGGCAGCCGGCCGCTGGTTGATTCCCTGGTGGATCTGACTAAAAATGATACGGTAATAGGTCTCTCTTACGAGAGATATTCCAGCGACACGGTATTTGCATTAAGTATTGCTAAAAAGGCAGGCAGTCATATTGTGGCCCTCACCGACAAATATACGTCGCCCCTTTGCAGCGGAGCCGAGGCGGTTATTCTCAATTCCACTGAGAACCTGTCCTTTTATAACTCCTACACGACCCTTGTCATGGCAATGGAGGTACTGCTGGGCCTTGTCAGCAAGAAGAACAAGAGCCAGAATGAAGAACGGCTGATTAAGATGGAAGAGTATCTGAGGGAGACGGGACAGTACTGACTGCAGTGCTGTTCTTTCTTTTTATTTAATTTTTGTTTTCATGTTTCTTACTTTTGAGGCTTTTGGGGGCTTTTGTGCCAGTATCAGGTAGAAAATAGCGGGGAACTATGATAAAATACATAAGTTAAACTGGGTTTGCTGTGCCCGCAGGAGGGAAAAATGAAAGATATTAATTATATAGTGGATATTCTGGAAGAGATTGTTAATATACCAAGTCCGTCAGGCTATACAAAGCAGGTGATGGAACGGATTGAAAAGGAGGTGGCGGGCTTCGGATTTTCCTCCGCTTATAACCGGAAAGGCGGGATGCTGATCACAGTGCCGGGACGAACGGAGACGGTGCTGGGACTGTCTGCCCACGTGGATACGCTCGGAGCCATGGTGCGTTCCATCCGCCCGGACGGAACACTGGCTATCGTGTCGGTGGGCGGTTTCATGATGCAGTCAGTTGAAGGGAGCTATTGCCGCATTCATACCAGAGAAGGAAAGACCTTTACGGGGACGGTTCAGACGAAGGCGCCGTCGGTACACACCTACGATGATGCCAGGACACTGGAACGCAAGGAAGCCAATATGGAAGTGCGTCTCGATGAGATTGTGCGCGGAAAAGAGGACGTGGAGGAGCTGGGCATCGGGCCGGGGGACTTCATCAGCTTTGACCCGAAGTTTGTCTATACGGACAGCGGGTTTATCAAATCCAGGCATCTGGATGACAAGGCATCCGCGGCCGTAATCCTGGGGCTGCTTAAGTATCTCCATGAGACAGGCCGCCAGCCGGAACAGACCCTCAAGATAGCCATCAGCAATTATGAGGAGGTCGGACACGGGTGCAGTTATATCCCGGAGGATATTGAAGAGTTTCTGGCGATTGATATGGGCGCGCTGGGAGATGATCTGAGCGGAGATGAATACCGGGTATCCATCTGTGCCAAGGATTCCTCCGGCCCTTATGATTTTGACATGACAAACCGTCTGATCAGCCTGGCTAAGGAATACGGGATCGGGTATGCGGTTGATATCTTCCCGCACTATGGCTCCGATGTTTCTTCCGCTCTCTCGGCAGGCAATGATATAAGAGGCGCGCTGATTGGGCCGGGGGTATCTGCATCCCATGGTCAGGAGAGAACCCATATTAAAGGGCTGGAGCAGACATGGATGCTGCTGGCGGCATATGTGGGAGTGCTGGATAAGGAACTCAGCAGGAAATTTTTTGAACAGCTTAAGGCTCAGCTATAAGTCAGGGCGGTTCACGCTCCTGAAACCGCAGTGATACAGGGAGGATAAAAATGCAGGCAATACTTCTGGCCGGAGGGTTGGGAACGCGGCTTCGCAGCGTAGTCAGCGACCGTCCAAAACCAATGGCCCTGATTGAGGACAGGCCTTTTATGGATTACGTCGTGCGCGGCCTGACACGCTTTGGAATCGATGATATTATATTTGCGGTCGGATATAAGGGCGGCATGGTGGAAGAGTATTTTGGAAACGGCGGGAAGGCCGGGATTAAGGCATCTTATGCATATGAGGAAGAGCTTCTGGGTACGGCGGGAGCCATAAAGAATGCGGGAAGGTTTGTGACAGAGGAGAATTTCTTTGTTCTGAACGCGGATACATTTTATGAGATGGACTACTGCCGGCTTATGAAGATAAAGGAAGAGAACTGCCTGGATATGGCGCTGGTACTCCGGGGAGTACCGGACGTAACGCGATACGGGGAGGCAGTCCTGGACGGCGTGATGCTGGCCGGCTTCAATGAAAAGACGGGAGAGGCGCGTCCCGGCACCATCAACGGCGGTGTTTACCTGATGAGCCGGGAACTGCTTGAGCAGATTCCGGCAGGTAAGGTTTCCCTGGAGAATGAGATGATTCCCGGATGGATGAAAGAGGGAAAGCGTCTGGGCGGCTTTGTCAACGACGGATATTTTATTGATATCGGCGTGCCGGAGGATTATTTCCGGTTTCAGGAGGATGTTAAGAGAGGAGTCATCAGATGGTAATCAGAGGAAGAGCGCCGCTGCGGGTCAGCTTCGGCGGCGGAGGTACGGATGTGGAGCCCTTCTGCCTGGAACAGGGAGGGGCTATCATAGGCAGCACAATCAACAAATACGCATACTGCTCCATCATTCCGAGAGATGACGAGCATATCACCGTCCATTCCCTGGACTTCGATATGACGGTGAAATACAACACGAATGAAAATTATGTCTACGACGGCAAGCTGGATTTGGTTACGGCTGCGCTGAAGGCAATGGATATCAAGCAGGGCTGCGAGGTTTATCTGCAGTGTGATGCGCCTGCGGGGTCAGGGCTGGGAACATCCTCCACAGTCATGGTGGCTCTTCTTACGGCAATGGCCAGATGGAAGGGAATCGAGATGGACAATTATGCGATGGCGGATCTGGCTTACGGTGTGGAACGGTGTGATCTGAAAATCGCCGGGGGTTACCAGGACCAGTATGCCGCAACCTTCGGCGGGTTTAATTTTATTGAATTTCACGGCCGCAACAATGTGGTTGTCAATCCTCTGCGGATCCGGAGGGATATCATCAATGAGCTTCAGTATAACCTGCTTTTGTGCTATACCGGCAATATCCACGTTTCGGCCAATATCATCCGGGATCAGGTCAACAACTACAAAAAGCAGGATGCATTTGAAGCCATGTGTGAAGTGAAGGCTCTTTCTTATGCGATTAAGGATGAGCTGTTAAAAGGAAATCTGCACAATTTCGGCAAGCTTCTGGACTACGGCTGGGAGAGCAAGAAGAGAATGAGCAGCAAAATCAGCAATCCGCAGATAGACACGCTTTATGAGGAGGCCAAAAAGGCCGGAGCTTTGGGAGGAAAGCTGCTGGGAGCAGGCGGCGGCGGGTTCCTTCTGGTTTATTGCCCTTATAATGTGAAGCATAAGGTTGCCGCCCGTCTGGAGCAGGTCGGCGGTCAGCTTATGGACTGGAATTTTGAGCTGAGGGGCGCACAGAGCTGGATCTGCAATGACGAAAGATGGCAGTATCAGGATGTGAAGGTACAGATGCCGGATAAGGAATATCAATTCAACTTTTAATATATCCTACGGAAGGCAATTCAAAGTTACTGTTCACACGGCCCATATTCCGCGAGGTGTTTTCGTGCGCATTTTGCACGAAAATCCCGAGTTGCACGGCGCGAAACGGCGTTTTTTGCCGTTTCTGTGCATCGCGAAGCGTGTTATTGTTCGCAGCCGCCGTTTTTTGGCGGGGTGTGAACAGTAACAATTCAAATACCAGGAGATTAGAGATGGAATCAGAAAAAAGGCCGGGCGGACAGAGAGATACGGGACGGGGGACGGCGCCCCGGAAGGCGGTATTTCTGGATCGGGACGGCACAATGAATACAGAAGTGAATTATCTGCACAACCCCGGGGATCTGGAACTGATTCCCGGCACCGCCGAGGCCGTTAAGCTGTTAAATGAGGCAGGCTTCGCCGTTATTGTGGTGACCAATCAGGCTGGTGTGGCAAGAGGATATTACACGGAAGCGGATGTGGAAGCGCTTCATAATTACATGAACAATCTGTTGAAAGAATCGGGGGCCGCTGTGGATGCATTTTACTACTGCCCCCATCACCCGGAGCATGGTATCGGCAGATATAAGATGACATGCCGCTGCCGGAAGCCGGGAACCGGAATGTTTGAGGCGGCCGCGAGGGAGCTGCCCGGCGGCATTGACCGGGAAAATTCCTGGATGATTGGTGACAAGCTGATTGACACGGAGGCCGGACATAATTTCGGAATCAGGAGCATTCTGGTCGGTACCGGATATGGCAGTAAGATTCGGAAAGAGCAGGAAGCGGCCGGAAAGCTGACGCCGGACGGCAGGTGTACGGACGGCAGCTATGACTATTATGCTGCCAATCTTCTTGCGGCGGCCCGCGCTGTCGTTGAGGGCATCTGTTAGTGTGAACAGTAACAAATATGGAACAGGAGGAAGCAAAAGATGCAGCTTAGAAACAGAATATTTGCAGCAATACTGATACCTGCAGCCGTGCTGTCCATCGCGCTTCCGGCTGTCACGCTGTTTACCGGAGACGGTTTCCTGGCGCCTTATATCAGAACCCCTGAAGCTGCTAAAATGCTGGCGGAGATTGCCGTCCTTCTTCTGCTCTCAGGAGGGATTTTCTTCCTGATTAAAAATAAGGGGAGACAGGCGGCCGCGGCGGCCCTTCTGGGAGCGGCGTTCTGCTGGCTTCACGTGGTTTTCCTCCCCATGGTTCTTTCCGCCCTGTATCTCGGATTTCTGGTGCTTGCCGGGCGTTTTCTCCGGGAGAAGGTGTTCGGGATAAAGGACCACAGCGGTTATCCGGCAGATTTCCTGCTGGGCAGCAGTGCGGTCATTCTCCTTTTCTGCCTCCTTTCGGCGGCCGGAGCAGGCCGGATCCCGGTCATGCAATTTGTCTGTGCGGCGGCCGGTCTCGTCCTTTATGCATGCTATGGTGCGAAGCTTTACAAGGAGAGGGGAAGAAAAGAGTTACTGTTCACAGGGAGTATTCCGCGAGGTGATATTGATTGCAGAACCGCGCTTTACAGCGGGGCTGTGAACAGTGACAGAAAAGAAAAAGCAGCCGATTCTGCGGGCCGGGGGAGTGATAGGAAAACGGGCTCCTTCGGACGATTCTTTTACCCGGGCTGTTATACGCTGATTTTTACGGCATTCCTGATCCAGGCGGGCAGGATGAACATTGCCCTAGACTTTGACACGCTCTGGTATGGCGTCAGGTCGGAATATATTCTGGCCGGCGGCGCAGGAATTTACGAAAATCCCGGACTCGTGGGGATGGTTTATGTCTATTCGAAAGGGCTGGAGGTTCTGACACTTCCCCTCTCGGATTTGGCTTCGCACAGCTACCTGTTATTTTTTACACTTTGGCTGGCTGTGATGGGGCTTATGATGGTTTACAGAATTGCCCGTCTTTTTATGGGACGGGAGTACAGTGTTCTGGCAGCGGCTCTGTGCGCCTCCCTGCCTGCAATTATGAATATGGGAATTTCTGCAAAGCCTGATATTATTACATGGCTCTTGCAGTTGATTATGATAGAATATTTCTTCCGGTATCTGATTAGTACCGGGGCGGGAGAGGATAGAAACGGTAAAGGATCCGGAAGGGGGAATGTAACGCTCCTAATTCTGTCGGCGGGAGCATATCTTTTGTCTCTCACGATGAAACCCACCTCCCTGATATTTTCAACAGCCGTATTCGGCATGATGGGCATTTATCTGATCGGTTGGAGGCGTCTGTCTTTTCGCGCATCCCTCAGGCACTGGGCGTCCATAATCCTGCCGGGGGCGGCCCTCGCAGGAATCTGGGCGAGAACCATGATGATAACAGGAATGCCTGTGACTTCCGTTTTCACCTCCATTTTTGCGAAATTAGGATTTGAGATGAAATACCCTTTTGCCACAGGTTCCCTGCCTCAAAACTGGCAGGATGAGAGCAATCTTCATGTGCTGCTCCGCAGGCTCTGGCAGATGCTTTTATCGCCGGAGGGAAAGGACATGGGGCATGTGATTATCGCCTGGGGAACCTCCCTGCTCTTTTTTCTGGTTTTGTTCATCGCTGTGTCCGTAATGATGGGGGCAGCCGAAAAAAAGGAGAGGGGCGGTATCACCACTGCCGCTGCCGTGATATTCTGGCCGTTTCTGGCGGTGAATCTGATCAGTCTGGTAATGCTTTATCAGGTGGACGGGAATTATTTTATGCTGCTATACACCTTTCTGGTACTCATAGCCTGCCGGAAGCTGTCAGGCCTTGCACAAAAGAGTGCCAAAGGACTGGTCATCCTCCTGCTGGTGCCGCTTCTCGGGTTTAATATCCTGTTGACGGCGCAGACAAACTGGGCATGGTCGGTGGGGTTTTCAGAGATACGGCCAGTCAATAAGGGCCGTTATAACCATAAAGCAAAGCAGCATGAAGATATGATTATTAAAGGAAATGCGGCTATCTGGCAGATACTGGCGGCCGATCCTGAAAACAGGGTCATCGCCTTTGGAGATCATCCGTTCTGTCTGCAATTTCCGTGCAACGTACAGTCTTACAAAGACATCACATCGCCGTGGGGAAATGTGGAGCTGGTCAATTCCCCGGAAGCGTTTGAAGAATATATGGAGCATGCCGGTACGGATTACGTTTACGCCGAGTCCGGATATATCGGCACCGACAGCTGGGAGTGGAGCTATGGACTGCTCCGGGACCTGATATCGGACGGCGTTCTGACCGATTTCTTTTTTGAAAACGGAAATATGCTGGCCCGGTACAGCAGGGAAAAGCTGCCGGGAGAAAAAGCGGCGGAAAATCTGCGGCTGTTTGATGAGAATTACATCACTTCGGATATGGTGAAACAGGAGGTAAAAGAGAATGAATGAATACAGATATCTGACAGAGCTTTCAGAACGGTATCCCGTGTTAAAGCAGACAGAGAACGATATCAAGGCATCCTATGAGATTATCAGGGAAGCATATGAAAACGGAGGCAAGCTTCTGATTGCCGGAAACGGGGGAAGCTGTGCCGATGCGGAACATATTGTAGGCGAGCTGATGAAGGGATTTGTCAAAAAAAGGCCGGTATCGAAAGAGATGAAAGAGGCGCTTATTGCGGCTGACCCGTCAAGGGGAGAACGGCTGGCCGGCCGGCTGCAACAGGGGCTTGCGGCTATCGCCCTGACAGGCCATCCGGGGCTTTCCACTGCTTTTTTAAACGATGTGGACGGGGAAATGATATATGCCCAGCAGATTACAGGTTTTGGAAAGCAGGGGGACGTATTTCTCGGTATCACCACATCGGGAAATTCTGAAAATATTATGTATGCCGCCGTGGCGGCCAGAGCAAAGGGAATGAAAGTATTAGGCCTGACCGGAAGGGACGGCGGAAGATTGAAGGGGATCTGCGACGCGGCGGTTGTAGTGCCGGAAAATGAGACTTATAAGATTCAGGAGCTGCATCTTCCGATTTATCATGTTCTCTGCCTGATGTTAGAAGAGCATTTCTTCAATCAGTGATTGTAATTCAGACGTTACTGTTGACAGGCAGTATCCCGAGAGGTGTTATTGTTCGCAGAACGCCGCTTTTTGGCGGAGTGTGAACGGTAAGTTCAGACAGGTCTCGCATTTGCAGCAGTTTGGCCGAAGGCTGAACTGAAACCCAATAAGACATGAGACAGGAAAACGGAGTTTGCAGGATAATGGATTATAACGTTGATAAAAGGTTACTGTTGACAGGCAGTATCCCGCGAAGTGTTTTCGCACGTATTCCGTGCGAAAATCCCGAGTTACACGGCGCGAAACGGCGT
>NZ_KE993028.1:11265-44748 GCF_000466485.1 [Clostridium] symbiosum ATCC 14940
AAAATCCCGAGTTACACGGCGCGAAACGGCGTTTCCTGCTGTTTCTGTGCATCGCGAAGCGGGTTATTGGTCACAGAATCGCGCTTTTCAGCGGGGCTGTGAGCAGTAATGATAAAAGTAACTGGAGGGCAGGCAGCTTTGCGTTCTATGCTTTCCTTTTGTATACGGTATTAATATGGAGCTGTGAATTACTCGATTTATTTTGCTGGCTTACGGGCATTCCCCAGGTTACCTTCATATCAAGAGCCGCAGCCCTTGCCTTTACTGTTTTTTTTGGATGGCGGGTAATTGGGGTTCCGAGGGTGAAACGGGTTAAGATTGATGCTTATATGGTACTGGGGAGCATATTGATAGCAGGCTTCTTTGCCGTCAAAGGCATCCGGCCGGATATGAGCTATGATACTTACAATTATCATCTGCTGAGCCAGATCCCGGGTTTTACGGACAATTTGAATTACCACGTTATGCCGGGAAAATTCCAGATGTTCGGTTTCCGTCTGGGGGACAGGATGTTTTATCCGTTCCGCGCCCTGCTGGGACTGAGGATGGGAACTCTTTTAAATGCGGCGGCAATGCTTGTCATTTACCGTCAGGTCACCGTATTTCTCGCATGGTTTCAGGAGTCCTTCGGAAATAAAGCGTGGAAGCTTTTGTGCCGTCCGTCGCTTGTGGCCTTCTTTGTTGTCTGCCGCTTTGACCTGATATTACAGAGCGGAACCTATATGGTAGAGCTTCTGGCGCTCCCTTTTTTTCTGGAAATGCTGTTTCTTCTGGTGAGGGAGAGGGAGGAAGGGAGCGTCCGGAAAGAAGCTTTTGTCTTCAGCCTGACCGGCGGAATTCTTTTCTGCATGAAGATGACAAATATTGTATATCTGGTGCCGCTGGTGCTTTTATATATCTGGAAGATAAGAAAGGATATCACGGTTCCTCTGTTTCTGTCCTGCCTGGCGGCAGGAGCGGTTCCGGTTACGGTTTATCTTGTATACAATACAGTCAGTACGGGAAACCCGGTTTTTCCGTATTACAATACAATATTCCAATCGGAATATTATCCGATTGAAAATTTTAAGGACAGGCGCTGGGGACCGGCCGGACCAGGAGAAGTGCTTTGCTGGCCCTGGTACATGATACGCTATCCCGATTACAGGCTCAGTGAGCTTCCCTGTGCCTATAATCTGGATTTAGCCGCAGGATATCTGGGGATGGCGGGGATTTTGGCGGCGGGCCTGTACGGCGGCATCCGGAAAACAGGCAGGAAAAAGGCCGGGAAGTACCGGAGGGAACTTCTGCTGATTGCCGTATATGTTAGCTCCATGATGATATGGACCGTTACTACCGGTCATACAAGGTATTTCATGGGAGGAATTCTATTAAATGGGATTCTGCTGGCGGTCTGCTATCTTCGTCTGATGAATGCGGGGGGATGGCTTCCCGCACTGGCCGGAATCCTTCTGATACTGCCGTTTGGGGGCCGTGTGGAGTACGGTTTTAAGTCGGTATGGCAGGGATACGAATGGGGTATGAGGGACAGTTCCCTGGACAGCTATAAAAAGAATGCCAGATGGATATTCAGGGACCGGGAGATTTTTTCCCAGACGGTGAAGGAGCAGGTGGATGTGATCTTTCTGACCTGGGACGACTACGGAAGCTACGCACGCCTGATTGGCGGAGACGTTCCCGTTTACAACCGGAATGCGATTGTCGGGGAGCTGAAAGCCCATCAGGATCAATACCTGGCGCAGGTGGAAACGTTCATGCGTGAAGGGAAAGGTGTCTACGATATGTTTCCGCAAAGTGCGGAGAAATTGGATGCATACCTTGATTGGATGAACAAAGCAGGGTATTATGTAGATGATATGTTTTATATGACCGATAAGCTGTCCGGCCCGCAGGCCTTTAATATGGCAAGGCTCAGCATGGCGGACGGGCGGAAGAACCGATGGTATTATGCATATGCCGATGACCGGCAGGGACGATTCCAGATGGAAAAGAATTCCGACCATTATAAGATGACTGCTATTTTCGGGGATCCGGACTGGTGGCTCAATCCATATCCGTTCCGGATTCTTATCACCGCTTCCGATGGAAATACGGCGAAGATAGCCGGAACTGTGGATTTGACAGGAGCCTGCGAATACCAAAAAACGGAAACAAAGCTTGATCTGACCGGCCTATCCGGTACAATAACGATAAGCTTTACCTCATCCGTTGAAGGAAAACGCGGTGTGGCGGTCAATCCGGTGATAGAAGAAGCGGTGCGGCAATAGAAAAATAAACGTTACTGATCACACCGTTTTAAACGATAATAGAGAAACATGATTAAGAGTAACCAGAAAGCAGGAGGAAAAGAGAATGGATACGATTGCAGTATTGATTCCCTGTTACAATGAGAGCCAGACAATCGCGAAGGTGGTAAAAGACTACAGGGAGGCTCTCCCGGAAGCGGTGATTTATGTTTATGACAACAATTCCACTGACCATACCGATGAGGCGGCCAGGGAGGCGGGGGCAATCGTCCGCTATGAATACCGTCAGGGCAAAGGCAATGTAATCCGCAGCATGTTCCGCGATATTGATGCAGAATGCTATCTGATGATCGACGGGGATGACACCTATCCGGCTGAAAATGCCAGGAGCATGGTGAATCATATTCTGTCGGGCAGGGCTGATATGGTGATAGGGGACAGACTGTCCTCCACCTATTTCACGGAAAATAAAAGACCTTTCCATAACACGGGAAACCGGCTGGTGAGAGGCCTGATCAACACGATTTTTACCAGTGATATAAAAGACATTATGACAGGATACAGGGCCTTTAATTATGAATTTGTAAAAAGCTTCCCGATTCTGTCCAAGGGCTTCGAGATCGAGACGGAGATGAGCATTCACGCTCTTGATAAGAACTTCAAGCTTCTGGAGGTTCCGGTAACCTACCGTGACAGGCCTGCCGGAAGTGTCTCCAAGCTCAATACGTATAAAGACGGATTCAGAGTGTTAAAGACGATTGCAAGGCTGTTTCGCGATTACAAGCCGTTTGCCTTTTTCGGCTGGCTGGGGCTGCTCTGCTTTATAATTGCAACCATATTTTTCGTGCCGGTCCTTCAGGCCTATTTTTCCACCGGCCTGGTTGCGAAGTTTCCCACGCTCATTGTATGCTCCGGCATCTATGTGGTATCCTTCCTGCTGTGGATGAGCGGACTTATTCTGGATGTTATTGCAAAGAAGCACAGACAGCTGTTTGAACTGTATCTGAACATTCTGAGCAGCAAAAAGGAGCCGAAATAAAGGAGAAACCGATAAATGGAACCGATGAGAAAGAAAGCGGTGAAAGTGACATCTGTGCAGGCAAAGGCAGTCTGGATACTTCCCATACTGCTTGGAACCGCGTTTTGTTTTTACTATCTGAGCCTTGCCGCTGACAATGTGGCTTTTTCAGATTATGTCAGGCTGATTAACTCCTATCTCCCCGATGTGGGGAATCCGGCTAAATTTTTTGTGCCGGATATCCTCACCAGGGTACCGATAACGTATCTGGGAAGAATAATTAATGTAAAGCTGCTGGGATATAACACTTTTTTCGATATGGCACTCGGTGTCCTCGGATTGGGACTGGGAGCTGCAGCTTTATCTGTTTACGCAGGCAAAGAAAAGAAAATTTCCTACCCATGGTATCTGATGATTCTTTTTGTTTACTTCAGTCTGAATAAATGGGAGATGCTGACGAACGGGACGGGCTGGGTTTGTTTCGCCGCTGTGTCCGGTTTTATCTGCCATTATGTAATTCTTGATCGGGCCGTTAGAACAGGGCACTGCCATAGGAGGGACAGAATCTTTCTGATGGCGCTTCCCTCTTTTCTGACGCTGTTTGTGGCCGGCCCTTACTGCGGAAGCTATTCGGCTCTGCTGACTCTGGTGTATCTCGTTATGCTGGCTGCAGATTATAGAAAAAAGGGGAAAATAAACCGGCTCTATCTGGGGTACCTCGCGGCGGTGCTTATTCCCCTGGCCCTGTACCTGTGGAGTAATTCCTATGCGGTATATGTACACAGAGGGGCGGTGACGGACGGAAATATCATATCCCAGCTGATTGCAGATCCGTTGTTTTTTGTCACCTTTTTATTAAATGCGTTTGCCTCGGCTGTGCTGGGACAGAACCAGATAGTGGATTTTGCAAATAAAGGAAGTATTTTCGGAAGTGATCCATTTGTTTATCTTCTGGGAGCAGCGGTTATCTTCCTTTACCTGTACAGCCTGTATCTGAACCTGAAATACCGTCTCTATGAGAAAACAATATTCCCGCTGCTCATGATTCTGAGCGGAGGGCTCAACCACCTGCTGATTCTGTCGGCCCGGTGGATATTCTTAAAAGACAGTTACGGCATGACATCCCGATACGCGCTGCAGTATCAGATGGGAATTATCGGAATATTACTGACGTTTGCCGTAGTCATGCGGCTGGGCCGTGAGACTGAAAAATCCGTAAAAAAAGGCCCGGGGCCAATAACCGTTGTGCTTGTCGGTCTCGGCGCCTGCCTGATTCTTGCAGGAAACGCCTGGACGACAA
The DNA here is from genome assembly GCF_000466485.1 of [Clostridium] symbiosum ATCC 14940. Lineage (GTDB taxonomy): Bacteria > Bacillota > Clostridia > Lachnospirales > Lachnospiraceae > Otoolea > Otoolea symbiosa. Next base: position 15,830 of record NZ_KE993028.1, read on the forward strand.
AGGAGGAGTTGAAGACTGCCCCTTTCCGGAAGGATTATCTTCAGATATCCAGGGAACTGGCGATGAATTACAGGACGGCCGGCGACGCGGAGCTGGTGGAGTATCTTCACAATGATCCTGATTCAGTGAGAAAGGCAATGAAGATTCTGGAAGAGAACAACCTGAATCTTTTTAGAAAATAGATATTACTGTTCACACGATTGTGTTCCGCGAGGTGTTTTCGTACACGAAAATCCCGAGTTACACGGTGCGAAACGGCGCTTTTTGCCGTTTCTGTGCATCGCGAAGCGTGTTATTGTTCGCAGCACGCTGCTTTTTGGCGAGATGTGAATACTAACAAATAGATTATGGCAGCCGGTGCAGGGCCATTGAACCGCCGGAAATGCAGAGGCACGGAAGAATAAAGGAGGGTACGCCCATGAAAGTAGTGATATTAGCAGGAGGATTCGGCACCAGAATCAGCGAGGAAAGCCATTTAAAGCCGAAGCCGATGGTGGAGATAGGAGAACAGCCTATCTTATGGCACATAATGAAATATTATTCCCAGTTTGGCTATCATGATTTTGTAATCTGTCTGGGATACAAGCAGTATGTGGTAAAAGAGTATTTTGCCGACTATTTCCTTCACACCTCCGATGTGACCTTTGACCTTGTAAGCAACAGTATGGAGGTTCACAACAATTATTCGGAACCGTGGAGGGTGACATTGGTGGATACGGGCCTTCATACGATGACAGGAGGACGCATCAAACGCGTGCGCGAATATATCGGTGACGAGACCTTTATGCTGACCTACGGCGACGGCGTGTCTACGGTGGATCTGGAGGCTCTGCTTAAATTCCATAAGAGCCACGGGAAGATTGCCACGATAAGCGGAGTGAATATCGGACAGCGGTTCGGCGTCCTGGATGTGGATGCGGACGGTGCGATTCATGAATTCCGTGAAAAGAGCGATGATGACGGGAAGATTGTAAACGGAGGTTTCATGGTAATGGAACCGGGAGTCTTTGATTATATAGAAGGCGATGATACCGTATTTGAGAAGGCGCCTCTGGAAAATATGGCAAGGGACGGACAGCTGATGGTTTACCGCCATGACGGATTCTGGAAATGCATGGATACCCAGCGCGACAGAATGCAGTTGGAGAATATGTGGCAGGAGGGAGACGCCCCCTGGAAGATCTGGTAAAAGGAGCGCAGCAGTAACGGTTCTTGCTGTCTGAACTGTTACGCGCAGCACGCAGTGCAGAAATACGAGGTGGAAAATATATGGAGTTACTGGAGTTTTACAGAGGAAAAAAGGTGCTTGTCACGGGGCATACCGGCTTTAAAGGTTCCTGGTTTGTCAGAATGCTGACGCTTGCCGGTGCGCAGGTTACCGGATACGGTTTAAAGCCGCCCACACAACCCAGTATGTTTGAGATAACGGGATTGGAGAATACAATCGATCATGTCATCGGAGATATACGTGATTTAGGCCGTCTGAAGGAGGTTTTCGACCGGGTACGGCCGGAGATAGTCTTTCACCTGGCGGCTCAGCCGATTGTGCGGGAATCCTATAGAGAACCGGTTTATACCTATGAGACAAATGTGATGGGAACTGTCAATGTGCTGGAGTGTATCCGGCTGTGCCCTTTTGTCCGCTCCTTTGTGAATGTGACCACCGACAAGGTATATGAAAACAAGGAGTGGGAATTCGGCTACAGGGAAAATGACCGTTTGGACGGTTATGATCCTTATTCCAACAGCAAGTCATGTTCCGAACTGGTGACACACAGCTATAAGCAGTCCTTTTTTCAGGACGGCCGCTGTGCCGTCTCTACATGCCGGGCGGGTAATGTGATTGGCGGAGGAGACTTCGCGGACGACCGAATTATCCCGGACTGCATCAGGGCGGCCATGGCCGGGAAAGAGATCACGGTTCGCAACCCATACTCGATCCGCCCCTTCCAGCATGTACTGGAACCGCTTTTCGTCTACATGACGGTGGCAAAGCGGCAGATGGAGGAACCGGCTCTTGCCGGAAATTACAATGTGGGACCGGATGATGCGGACTGTGTGGACACGGGCCGTCTTACCGATCTGTTCTGTGAGAAATGGGGCGGAGGACAGACCTGGATTAACCGGCATGACGGAGGACCTCATGAAGCAGGTTTCCTGAAGCTTGACTGCTCCCGCATCAAGAGAGTCTTCGGCTGGCAGCCTGCCTTCCACGTGGAGGAGGCGGTTGAAAAGACCGTTGAATGGTCGAGGGCATGGCAGGCAGGGGAAGATATGCTGGCTGTGACCGACAGGCAAATCAATGAATTTTTAGAAAAGAACCGACATGGAGGTAAATAAGATGTCTGATGAGAAGATAACGGCAGCAGGTGAGGAAGCGGCGCGCAGCCATATCCTCGAACTGGTGGCTGATTACTGTGACAAATATCATAATAAAAAAGGTCCCTTCGAAGAGGGGCAGCGAATTCCTTATGCGTCCCGCGTCTATGACAGCAGTGAGATGGTGAATCTGGTGGACAGCGCTCTGGAATTCTGGCTGACCTCCGGCCGTTATACGGACCGGTTCGAAAAAGGGCTGGCCGATTATCTGGGAATCCGCTACTGTTCCCTGGTCAATTCCGGTTCTTCAGCCAATCTGATCGCGTTTATGACTCTGACCTCCAATCTGCTGGGGGAGCGGAGAGTGAAACGGGGAGACGAGGTGATTACAGTGGCCGCCGGTTTCCCCACAACCGTGACACCGCTGATTCAGTATGGAGCTGTCCCTGTGTTTGTGGATGTGACGATTCCACAGTATAATATCGATGTGACGAAGCTGGAGGACGCCCTTTCCGATAAGACAAAGGCTGTTATGATAGCCCATACGCTGGGGAATCCCTTTGATTTGGCAGAGGTGAAAGCATTCTGTGACAAACACGGACTCTGGCTGGTGGAGGATAACTGCGACGCTCTGGGAAGCCGTTATACGGTTGACGGTGTGACAAAGTTCACCGGTACGATCGGGGATATCGGTACTTCCAGTTTCTATCCGCCGCATCACATGACAATGGGAGAAGGCGGCGCCGTATACACGGACAACGCCCTCCTGAACAAGATAATCCGCTCCTTCCGCGACTGGGGGAGAGACTGCGTCTGCCCGTCCGGCTGCGACAATCTCTGCGGCCACCGTTTCGACAAGCAGTATGGAGAACTGCCGCTGGGCTATGATCATAAATATGTTTATTCCCATTTCGGATATAATCTGAAGGCCACCGATCTGCAGGCGGCTGTGGGCTGCGCCCAGCTGGAGAAATTCCCTTCCTTTGTGGAGCGCAGGAAACACAATTTCACCCGTTTAAAGGCGGGGCTTGAGGGGACGGAAAATCAGTATATTCTGCCGGAACCCTGTCACAATTCCGATCCGAGCTGGTTCGGTTTCCTGATTACATGCAAAGAGGGTGTGAACAGGAATGAAGTGGTGCGTTATGTGGAGTCAAAAGGAGTGCAGACCAGAATGCTGTTCGCCGGAAACCTGATCAAGCATCCGTGCTTTGATGAGATGAGAGAGAGCGGCAGCGGATACCGCGTGGCCGGGACTTTGGAAAATACGGACCGGATCATGCGTGACACCTTCTGGGTAGGCGTTTATCCGGGCATGACTGATGAAATGATTGATTATATGGCGAAGGTGCTTATAGAGGCAGCCGAAACAGCAGGAAAAGAGGCGTAAAACGGTGACGGAGACAGCCGCAAAGACTTATGATCTGACAAAGGTTCATGAAGCGAACAGGAAATTATTAAAGGAAATTGACCGCATCTGCAGGAAGTATAAAATCAACTATATGATGGATTCGGGCACCCTTTTGGGAGCGGTACGTCATCAGGGCTTTATTCCATGGGACGACGACGTGGATGTGGTATTTACAAGACAGAACTTTGAGATGTTCATGAAGGTGGCTCCCAGGGAGCTGCCTGACGGAATGTCGGTGCTGCGGCCGGAAGAGATCAGGGGCGGTAAGGTGTTTTATGATTTTACAACCAGGATTATCTACGAAAACAGCCGGGTACACGAGGATAATGAGCAGATGCGTTTTTACGACGGGAAGCTGAATCATCTGTGGGTGGATTTATTTATTCTGGATCGGCTCCCCGATGGAAAAGGAGCGGCCGCCCGGGCAAAATTCATGCAGAAGGTTATTTACGGCATGGCTATGGCCCACAGGAACGGCCTCGATTTTTCAAAATACAGCCTGGCGGACAAGATCCGGGTGGGCGTCCTTGCCACGGCGGGGCGTCTGATCCCGATGCCTGTTTTATTCAAACTCCAGCGTCTGGCCGCGATGAAGGATGCGGACAAAAAGACAAAGCGCTGGTATTACAGTAATTACCAGCCGGATTACCTGTATGTAACGCTGGAAGGCGAGTGGTGCGAGAAGACGCTTGATATGGAGTTTGAAGATTTGGAACTGATGGCGCCGATTGGATTTACACATGTGCTGGAGTTAATCTACGGCGATTACAGAAAGCTGCCGCCGCCGGAGAAAAGGGTTCCGGCCCATTCGACAATTGAGATACAGATATATGACCAGGAGAAATGACAAAACAATGAAAAAAATTTCAATTATTATTTCTGTCTACAATGAGGAGGAGGCACTGGAGGAATTCTACCGTGTATCATGTCCGGTGTTCGAGGCTTTAAGCTGGGATTACGAGCTGATCTTTGTGAATGACGGAAGCGCGGACGGTTCCCTGTCTATTTTAAGACGGTTTGCAGAGGAGAATTCCAAGGTCAAGGTGATCAACTTTTCCAGAAATTTCGGTCATGAGGCGGCCATGCTGGCCGGACTTGATTACAGCACGGGAGACGGCCTTGTATGTATGGACGCAGATTTGCAGCATCCTCCGGAATGTGTGGAGCAGATTATTGCCGGATTTGAGGAGGGGTATGAGGTGATCAATATGGTCCGCACCAGAAACAGGTCGGCCGGATTCATAAAAAATTTAACCTCCTCCGCATTCTATAAACTGATTAATAAGATATCCGATGTGAAGCTGGAGGCCAATGCTTCGGATTTTTTTGCAATGACTGAGCCGGCGGCGAAGGTACTCAGGGAAAATTACCGGGAAAAGGTACGTTTTCTGAGGGGATACGTACAGAATATTGGGTTTAACAGATGCAATATAGAATACGAAGCCAGGCCGAGGGTGGCTGGGGAAAGTAAATACAGTCTGAGAAAGCTGTTTAAATTTTCGATTAACACGATCCTCTGTTTTTCGGATCTGCCGCTGAAGCTGGGAATTTATTCCGGAATGTTTGTAGGTTTTCTGGGACTTATCGTAATGGTTGACACAATTTACGAGTGGGCCGTGCATGGTACGCCTAATGGATATGCCACGATAGTGGTCCTTCTCTGTTTTATGTTCGCCATGCTGTTTGTCGTTGTGGGGATTATCGGGGAATATATTGCAATCCTGTTTACGGAACTGAAAGACCGGCCGATTTATATTGTCAAAGATACGGAAAACATTCCTTCAGGCAGCGGCTGCGGGCCGTTAGAAAATATTGACAGGGCGAAGCGGGATGAAACATGATATGATGGTGAAAGAAAAGAATGACTGTCACAACTCACAGCCCTGTGGGATTTGGGGCTGTGCGGGGCAACTGAAAATTATCTGGGGAAAATTATTTATGAAGAAATTAATGAGTTTACTCTTGAGTATAATTATGATTCTTGCCGGACCTGCCATGACTTCCTACGCGAAGCCGGACTGGCCGGCCGACACTGGGATTCAGTCGGAAGCGGGAATTGTCATGGACATGGATTCCAAAACGGTTATTTTTGGACAGAATATCCATGTTCAAAAGGCGCCGGCCAGCATAACAAAGCTTTTAACGGCTCTGGTCGTGATTGAAAATGCCAATTTGGATGATATGGTTACATTTTCCGATGACGCTATCCACAACGTGGAAGAGGGCGCCGGCAACAAGAATGCGCTGGAGCCGGGGGACAAGATGACAGTGAAAGACTGCCTTTATCACATGCTGCTCACTTCGTCCAACCAGTCGGCTAACGCTCTGGCAGAGCATGTGGCAGGAAGCCGCGACGCCTTTGTGGCGATGATGAATGAGAAGGTGAAGGAGTTGGGCTGTGAGAACAGCCATTTTGCCAATCCGTCGGGACTGAACGACGATACGCAGCTCACGACAGTATATGACATGGCGCTGATTGGAACAGCGGCATATGAAAATCCGGTGCTTCTGGAGATTGGGTCGACCAAAAGCTACCGTCTTCCGCCTACGGCCAATAATCCGGACGGTGTGACGATTAAGATGGAACATAAGATGCTGACCGAGGGAGATCCCAACTATTATCAGGCGGCCATTGCCGGAAAGACGGGATTTACTTCGATTGCCGGTCAGACACTGGTTACTTACGCTTCTAAGGATGACAGAAAGCTGATTGCGGTGACGATGAAGAGTACGGAGTTTACCCATTATCAGGATACCAAGGCGCTTCTTGATTTTGGCTTCGACCGCTTTAAAAATATCAAAATTGCTGAGAATGAGACCTCCTATACGACAGGGGATCAGCCGGTGGAGCTGGGGGACAGTTCCTATGAGTCGTCCGACCTTTCAATTGACCCTAAAGCAGTGATTACCGTTCCTAAGGATGCGCAGTTTTCCGATACGGACAAGAATGTGGTTACTAAACTTCCGGAGAATCATCCGGACGGAGCCGTGGCTCTTCTTGAGTATACCTATAATGACCGGAAAGTCGGAGAAGTTTACATAATCAGTGCAAAGCAGGCGGCCATCGACGAGACGGCACAGGCCGGTGGTGAAACGCCGGAATCAGCGCCTGAAGGCCAGGACAGTGATTCCGGCAAGGAGGCGGGCGGAACCGCGAATTTTGCCTTTAAGCTGCCGAAACAGGCGCCCTGGATAATGCTTATCGGCGTGCTTGCGGCGGCAGGTCTTGGGTTTTCCATTCTCTTTATCAAAAAGAGAAAAGAGGAAGAACGCAGACTTATGGAGGAGCGGCGGAGGAAGAGAAGGCAGCGTTTGGAGGAAATCGGATGTACCCAGGAAGAATTTGAACGCCTGCTGGAGGAACGCGCAAAGCGGGGGAAATGATCGGGAGGCTTTGAGGAGGGAGTCTCCCATGGAAGGTTGTCGTGAGTGGGGACTCCCTCCTCAAATTATTCAGCCCCGGAAACGGGTGATACAGGGAAATCGGCGAGGTGTTTCCACGCTGTTTGCATCAGTATCATGAAGTCATTTACATGTCCCGGCGGTTTTCCGTTTTTCCTGCGCATAAGACAGATGGGAGTCTGTAAAAGCGTACTGTCATTTTTGATAGGAAAAGCGTTACATCCCGACAGTGTCTTCATCAGGGAAGGAAGTCTGGACTTCCGGCAGAAGAAAGCGCCCAGATGGCAGGGATAAAGGGAAATCATAAGCTCCGTATTGGAGGATTCAATATAAACATTGGGTTTAAAGCCTGCATTGTGGAAACATTCATCGGCAACCCGGCGGAGCCTCATGGGAGGCTTGTGTAGGATAAACGGAACCTGGGAAAATTCGTGCAAATCTGTACCGCAGGCGGCCTGTTCTTTTATTCTTGGCGTATCCTTGCCGAAATAGTGCTCTAACAGGATATCGGAACAGATAATATAGCTCTTTTCTTCCAGTAAAAGGGTAAAATCGATCCGGTCTTTCAAACCGGACACTTCAGAGCGGCTGGGGGTTCCGATCAGCAGATCGAGAGCGCCGTCGCAAAGCATCTGTAACATCTCTTCGGAGGATTCCTCCACAAGTTCCAGTGAAATATTTGGCCATCGTTTGTGAAAATCGGGCAATACCATAGGGAAACATTCGGCGGCGCGGTAAGCCGGAATACCGATTCTCAGGAGGCCGGAGTGCTTGCTGCTGATGTCGGAAAAAGAGTTAATGAGTGATTCATTTTCTTTGATAATCACCCCCGCTCCTTCTACAAGCAGTTTACCCGCATACGTGAGCTGGAGTTTCGGCTGACGCTCAAAAAGTTTGACGCCGTAATAGAGCTCTAACCGCTGAATCTGAAAGCTGAGAGTCTGCTGGGAAATGTAAAGGCGTTGGGCAGCGGTGGTCATATTCAAATCTTTCGCTACTTCTAAAAAACTTTCAAGATATTTAACATTCATATGGACAGTCCTCCTCTTTCAGGATTGATTTATGGTTATGAGGACGCTGCCGGCAGGCCAGGGTCCGGGATGGTGGAGGTGGTGCTATGAGTCTTCAGTCCCGGTTTATAAGTTATCGTGAGGGGGAATCCGGCAGTATGAATTACTACGGGGACCGCTTGCGCTCTTTGGAGTGCGTAGCAGGCACTAAGGCGTCACAAGACGCCGCCTAAGTGCTGACGGACTCCCATGTCCCCTGCGTAATTGATACTGCCTCCTTCCCCGGGATACGGCTCGACGGGACTGAAGACTCATAAAACCACCTCCACCACCCCGGACATTGGCCGTCCCGGCCGCGTCCTCCTGCCATATTAGATGGCTATAGTTATCAGTATACTACCAAAAATACTTGTAATATATATAAGTTTTGCACAAACTTTCTGTTGGAAAACAAAAAGGCATTTAGATATAATTACTACATGCTAAATATCCATTGTAACCATAATTTGAAGGGAGAATGAAAAATGCCAGTTGGAAAGCGAATTTATTTACAGCGTAAGCTGCCGGATGCACAATTAATCGAGGACTTTAAGAAGATACCCGCATCAAATGTGGGGGATGTAATGGGACGGAACTGCGCGATGAATCCCCGTATTCATCTGGTCAGCAGTCCTAAGGCGCAGATGATGGCCGGACCGGCCTTTACCGTGAAACTCAGGGCAGGTGATAATCTGGCGCTTCATGGCGCGCTGAATCACTGCAATGAGGGAGATGTGCTGGTTGTTTCCAATGAGGGCGATACAACGAGAGCGTTGATGGGAGAAATTATGATGGCCTATCTCATGCTCGTAAAAAAGGTTTCCGGAATCATACTGGACGGCCCAATCCGTGACATTGATGAGATAGGAAAGTGGGATTTTCCGGTATACTGTACAGGAACAACTCCGGGAGGCCCCTATAAAGAAGGCCCTGGTGAAATCAACGTTCCCGTCAGCTGCGGCGAGATCAGCGTAAACCCGGGCGATATTATTCTGGGCGATCCGGACGGCGTGGTAGTGATTCCGCGAAATGATGCTCCGCAGATTTTAAAGGATGCCCAGAAGTTCCAGGAAGCCGATGAGAAGAAACTGATCGCCGTAAGAGAAGGAACTTCTAACCGGGATTGGGTGGACAAGGCGCTTCTGGATCATGGATTTGAGTTTATCGACGCTGCTTACGAAGCATGACAATAAGCCTGATAATGCATTGGCCCAATCTGCCGGAATGATATCCCTGCTGATTGAGCCAGGCAGAGGCGGGCTTTGGACAGCAGACAAAAACAGAGGATTATAACGGGAGAATGCCATGAAAATTGTTGTACTCGATGGTTATACGGAAAACCCTGGCGACCTTTCCTGGGAAGGGTTTTGGCAGTTCGGTGAAGTGACTGTATATGATCGCACAGAGGAAGAGGAAATTATAAATCGGATCGGTGACGCTCAGGCGGTAATTACGAATAAAACGCCGATTACCCGCGAAACGCTTAACGCCTGTCCTGATATACAATATATTGGTGTTTTAGCAACAGGATATAACGTGGTGGACACAGATGCCGCAAAAGAGAGAGGAATCCCTGTCTGCAATATCCCCACCTATGGGACCGCGGCCGTGGGGCAGTTTGCCATTGCCCTACTGCTGGAAATCTGCCATCATATCGGGCATCACGATAAGGCGGTGCATGACGGACGCTGGCAGAATTGTCCCGACTGGTGTTTCTGGGATTACCCTTTGATTGAACTGATGGGTAAGACAATGGGAATCATCGGTTTCGGCCGTATCGGCCAGGCGACCGGGGCGATCGCAAAGGCATTGGGAATGAAGGTGCTGGCTTATGATGAGTATCCGAACGAAACAGGACATGGAATCGGGGAATACGTTTCACTGGATCAGCTTTTTGAAAAGGCCGACGTCATTGCCCTTCACTGTCCGCTGTTTCCCGAAACAGAGGGAATTATCTGCAGGGATAATATAGCGAAAATGAAGGACGGTGTTATTATTATCAACAATTCCCGCGGCCCTTTAATTGTGGAACAGGATTTGTATGACGCACTTGAATCCGGTAAAGTTTTTGCAGCAGGTTTGGATGTGGTTTCCTCCGAACCAATCAGAGAAGATAATATTTTGCTCAAGGCGAAGAACTGCATTATTACTCCCCATATTTCCTGGGCATCCAGGGAAAGCAGAAGCCGTCTGATGGATATCGCCGCAGCTAATCTCGGCGCGTTTATTGACGGTAACGCCGTCAATGTCGTCAACCTATGAGCAGGCGGAAATATATTTTAATGCCGGACTCCTTTAAGGGGACGCTGTCGTCCTCTCAGTGCTGCCGGATCATGATGGAGCTTTATACCAGGATCCGGAGGCGTTTTATGAAATAGACTGATAAGAAAAGGAGAGAAAAATGAGTTATAAAGTATTATTACCGCAGCCAATTTTACCGGAAGGATATGAGTATCTGCGTCAGCACGGCTATGAGATTGTGGATGGAAGAGGATTTACAGAGCAGGATATCATTGAAGATATACGGGATTGCGATGCTATGATAGTGAGAACTGCTAAAATTACACGCAATATACTGAATGCGGCGCCAAAATTAAAGATACTGGCGCGCCATGGAGCAGGATATGACGGCATCGATTTGGATGCGGCCAGGGAAAGTAAGGTATTGGTGGTAACGGCCGGAGGAGCCAACAGCATTTCCGTCGCTGAACTTGCAATCTTCTATATGCTCTACTGTTCCCGTAATTTTAAGGCGGTGTTAAATCATTACATAGAAGACTACCGCTATGCAAAAATGGGAATCCCTAAGACGGAATTGAGCGGAAAGACCCTTGGCCTCATAGGTGTGGGAAATATCGGCGCACTGGTTGCTAAAAAGGCATTTTACGGCTTTGACATGAAAGTGATCGCTTACGATCCGTTTTTTAAAGGGGAGGCGCCGGAATACCTTCAGATAGTCTCTGAGCGGGATGACATATTCAAAAACAGTGATTATGTATCCGTGCATGTACCGGCCGCAAAGGATACGATACACAGCATCAGTGACAGGGAATTTGAGCTGATGAAGGACACCGCTTACCTGATTAATACGGCGCGCGGTTCGATTGTGGATGAGCCGGCATTAATCCGGGCGCTGGAAGCTAAAAAAATAGCGGGCGCAGGATTAGATGTATTGGAAAAGGAGCCGCTTGACCAGGAAAACCCATTGTTAAAGATGGAAAACGTACTGACAGCGCCGCATATCGGCGGAGCGACAAAGGAGGCCGCGGCCAGATCCTCTGTTTCCTGTGCCGAGGCGATCGACGATTTCTTTTCTGGGCGCACTCCAAAATTTGTGATACCTGAAATGCGGGATATGATATAATGTCCGGAATATAAAGAATCATACGGAAGACAGCGCTCTATTGCTTGAGGACGGTAACCTGTACGAAAAGCCCGCAGGTTATCGTTTTTTGCATGGTGAAACAACATAAATATTGTCGAAACAGGAAAAAAATCCTGTTAGACAATTGTATAACAGCTATGCTAATATTAGCTCAGAAAAGTCGGCGCGCAGATTTGGAAATCTATAATTTATAGGAATGGAAGGTTGTATCGAAATGCTTGAATTTCAGCTTGGAGGGAGAATTTTATGAGTCAAATGGCTATCGCTTTAATCATTCTTGGCGTCACCATATTATGCTTTATCTTTGAACCGGTCCCGCTGGTGGTTTCCGCAGTTACGGCATCGATCCTTTATGCGTTTACGGGACTGATCAAGATGGAGGATGTGTTTGTCAGCTATAATACCAACACGATTGTCTTAATGATCGCTATGATGATAATCGGTTCCTCGCTGTTTCACTCCGGAATCAGTGAGGTAATAGGGGAAAAGATGTCTAAGTTTACAGGGAACAGTGAGAAAAAGGCGATTCTGGTTACGATGATCGCATCCTGTGCCCTTAGTTCTGTATGCACAAACATTGGCGTTATGACTGCGCTGGCCCCGCTCGTCACGGCTATGTGCCTGTCAGCCGGTATTGCGCCGTCTAAAGCTCTGCTGGCGCTTTTGTTTGGGGCGCAGCTGGGAGGTTTTAATACGCTGGTGGGAGTTCCCTCCAATGTATTTGCAAACAGTCTGATGGTGGGACAAGGTTATGAAAGTTTCCGTTTATTTGATATAACGCCGTTCGGTCTGGGCGTTTGTGTGCTGGGCAGCCTTTACTTCGCATTTTTTGGTTCCAAAATGCTTAGAGATACCGGTTATATTCCAGAATTTGCCCAGACAGAGAAAAAACAACTGGATAAAAGAAAGGCAGTTATATCCTGTACCACGCTGTTTGTCGTATTGCTTGTGATCGCCATCAGTCCGGATGCAGTTCCGATGCATATTGCGGCGGTGATTGGTGCGCTGGTGATTGTCGGAACAAGATGCATGACGGTTCAGGAGGCCTCCCGATCGATTGACTGGAACTGTGCATTTCTGATGGGATCTCTGTCGGCGCTGTCCGCAGGACTTCAGAACAGCGGCGTCGGCATCGTAACGTTGGCCGGGGCGGCATCGTATGCGACTCCATTTGCCGCTCCGCAGAATATGCTGGCGGTGGGCTGGACAAATTACAAATTTATGGATTTTGTCAAGGTCGGCATACCGATGGTATTGCTTACTTATCTTGTTGTTATATGCTTAATTCCAATTGTAATGCCATTTTAGAAAGAGGTGGAAACGATGGTCCATGAACTGCTGTCAGGAACCTACGATTTACATATTCATACTGCGCCGGATGTAATTCCGAGAAAGTGTACAGACGAGGAAACGGTCCGGCGGCTCGAGGCTGCCGGTATGAAGGGATGCGCCATTAAGTGCCATTATTTTGAGACGGCGGCCAGAGCGGCTCTGTTACAGGAGCGTTTTCCGCAGATGAAAATTGTTGGAGGACTTGTTCTGAACCGCAGTGTCGGGGGAATTAATCCGGAAGCCGTGGAGCGGTTCGGACAGATGGGCGGCAGAATGCTCTGGTTTCCCACCATGGACGCCCGTTCGTTTCAGCAGTATAAGAAAAAAACGTCACAAGTGCCGTCTCATTTTCTGACGGCCTCGGGAGCGGACGGGAAACTGTCGGCGGAGACCGTCAGGGTGCTGGAGACCGCAGCCCGTTATCAGCTGACGCTGGGGACCGGACACCTGAACGCCGACGAAGGGCTTGCTCTGCTGAGAGAAGGCAAACGTCTCGGAATCGAACGGATGATGGTAACCCATGTGGAACATCCGGCGCTGAATTACAGTATAGAACAGCAGAGAGAAGCCGCCGCAATGGGGGCAATGATTGAACATAGCTTCAACAACGTTTTTTTCCGACGCAGCACGATAGAAGAAATAGCACGGCAAATCCGTGCCGTAGGCTGCGGGCATGTGATACTGACAAGCGATCTCGGGCAGACGGATGCGCCCTACAGCGACGAGGGAATGCTTCAATTTGCCGAAGCTCTTTTAAAACAGGGGATTACAGAGCAGGAGCTGGCGGTAATGATGAAGCAGAACCCGGAAAAACTGATAACCCTGCCGTAGAGTCATATGCGGTATCCGCAGAATGATGAGTACCGCCGTTTTCCGGCTAAATAACCAACCGGAAAACGGCGGTATTTATGGCATAAAAAATATGTGATGTGTCAGATCGGGGACTTTTTGGAAGAAGTGATATGCAAAGGCTGGAAACCCTTGAAAATACTTATTTCTTAACAAATGTTTGGAAAATATGAAGATTTTTTGAATTTTTCAAAAATGACTACAAAAATGAACAAGTATATTATATAATAGCCATGCGGCGCAAGGAGGTATACTTTTGATGAAAAGATTTTTAGTGTTAGCAGCGTGCATGGTTCTTCTCAGTGGATGTACACAGAGCAATATTGTAAACCCGGAATCTGAGACAAAGATTGCGGATCCTAATTTCGATATTCAGGATGATATAGAGATTGACTGGACTCAGGTAAGTGCAGATGCAGAGAGTGTCTTCGAGGATACTGGTGCATATCCGTACAGCAAAGATTTCCATTTCCTTCTGGAACCGCAGAAGAAAGAAGTCATGCTGGTGTGGGTGGTATCAGATGATTTTCCGGCCAGCGAAATCAGAACTTATTCGGATAATCTGATTAAAGGATTTAATGACGTAGTGGCTACCCAGGATTTCTCGATTGAGACATCGAGTGATGATTCGTATGGCGGCCTCTGGAAGAATTACGCACTTTCGTTTGGAATTGCACCTGAAAGTACACAGGATGACGAGGAAACCTGGTTTATCAGCGGCAATTTTGGAGCGGGCGTAGATTTTGTCCTTCCTGATACGGCGGAGCTGGAAAAGAACCTGGCGGCTCAGGAGAGCGGCGGCACACAGGCGGCTGAATAGCAGCCGTTAAGTAATTGAATTAGCAAATAAGCGTCCTGCAAATGCAGGGCAAAGCAGGTAAGAATTAAAACAGGATGGGTAACCGGGTATGAGCCGGATATCCGTCCTGTTTTTTCCGTTTTACAGGAAGTCTGTCCTATGAAACGATAACCTGCACGCTCTGTGCAGGATCGTGCAGGGAGTACGCAAAAAAGACCCGCCTGTTTCAGGAAACAGGCAGGCCGCTGTGGTACGAATAGTTGCCGAGTTCATTCATCAAAAGGGAAAGATCCTGTTTATCAAGTGAAACAGGGCTTGTAATGCAGTTATTTAACAGATAATAGACATTGCTGCACTTGGCCAGTGTCTGATGGAACAGATCCACGAATGAAGCTGTGGAGGCCAGGGAACGTTTCCAGGGGTTGCACCAGGGCTGGTGATCCAGGTTGCAGCTGTTGCGGTAATTGGATATCGTATCGGTCACCAGCTTTGCGGAGGCAACCGGCTGCTTTAAAAACAGGGATTCAACAAATTCAATGCTGTTTTTCTTCCTTCCCGATTTATCGGCCAGGGTGCGGCAGCCGAAACGGATGGCCCAGACGGAACGGTGAACCATGGCCGGTGTCACCTGGAAATTATTGCGGTATGTGATTGGGTAATAAGTTTCATTGATACAGGATGCCAGGAAATGGGAAATAAATTGAAGCTCCTGGCCGTTTAAACAGATACTGGCCGTCTGATTGAATTCGGACGGTTTTTTCTTTTTATATTTCCACAGCAGGATGGCATCCAGCTCATTTTCCAGAGCCGCATGCAGGCCGTGGTTCTTCGTCGAGGGTTCATTAATGTCATAGCCGATCCTGCCGTAGATAAAGGGATGGCAGATAGAGTCGGCAATATAATGGTTAATAAAACCGGCAAGGTAGGCGACAGCTTCTTCTTTCTGCTGTCTCGAGCTGATCAGGCCGATATGGCGCAGGCAGCAGTCGAAAAACTGGCTGACCTGATGTTCATGCATGTGAGAACCGACATTCCTGTAATCCTGATGACGGAGAATGGGAATGTTGTAAAAGAAAATGTCGGGGCCCTGGAGGCCGAGCTGGTAAAGCCAGCGGTATTTGGCTACGATATGCTTTAACTGAGAGTTCGGCATATCATTGTATGCTTTCATTCCGAATATATAATGGGTAGTAAAACCTGGCATGATAATACCCTCTTCCATTTTTATTTTCAATTATTCGCGGTGAGTGAAAAGCAGTGGATTGCGTCTTTCACATTTTGCTAAGTATTCATAGTATACCACATTCCTTAACGGATTGCGATAGAGTTTGTGCATAAGGAGCTGGAAAGAAGAATAAAAAGATACAGAGAATGGAAAATTAGCGGCGGCAGGATGGAGAGTGTAAAGGTGATCCATGATCTCGTATGGGGACCATGGCTTTTATTGTTATTTTTAGGAACGGGAATCTTTTATACGTTCAAATTAAAGGGATTTCAGATTTTTCATTTCAGGTACTGGTGGAAATCTACGGCAGGAACGCTTGGAAACAGGGATGAAGAGGCAAAATCACAAATTGCGACGGCATGTACGGCCCTGGCGGCGACCGTGGGAACGGGAAACATTGCCGGAGTGGCGACGGCTATCGCTGCGGGCGGTCCCGGCGCAGTATTCTGGATGTGGGTGTCTGCCTTTGTCGGGATGGCGGCAGCCTATGGAGAGACGTATCTTGGAATCAGATACAGATACAGGGGGATGGACGGACAGTATATCTGCGGTCCTTTTGTATATCTGGAGCAGGGCTTAAAAAGCCGAGGTATAGGGCTGCTCTATGCGTTCTTCTGTGTCCTGGCGTCATTGGGGATGGGGAGCATGGTTCAGGCCAATTCGATTTCAGACAGCTTTACCTATGCATTTTCCCTGCCGCCCCTGATTACCGGGCTTGCGGTAACGGTTCTCACGATGGCGGTGGTTTTCGGCGGAATCGGAAGAATATCGGAGGCTGCCAGTAGGCTGGTACCATTTTCGGCCTGCCTTTACATGTTTTTATGCGGTATTGTGATTTTCAGCTGCTATGATAAAGTGCCGGGTGTGTTCAGCGAGATTGTGCGGGAGGCATTTAACTTTAAGAGCGCCGCCGGAGGGGCAGCAGGGTACGGAATGTCAAAAGCGCTGCGCTACGGTGTGGCAAGAGGGGTATTCTCCAATGAAGCCGGATTGGGAAGCCTGGCGGTGCTGCACGGCGCGGCCGGGGAGACAACGGCCGAAGAACAGGGAATGTGGGCTATATTTGAAGTGTTTTTCGATACAATCATCAGCTGCACATTGACGGCCCTTGTAATTCTCTGTATTGCCGGAAAAAGCGGTGCGGCGGGAGGCATGTTTTACGCAGACGGGCAGACGGACGGAAGCGCGATGATCGCCGCCTGTTTCTCCCAGTGTTTTGGTGCGGCGGGGGGCTATCTGACAGCTATATCTATGGCCCTGTTTGCTTTTGCCACCATCATTGCATGGTTTTACCTCGGCAGGCAGGCAGTCGCCTATCTGACGGAGCATACCGGCGCAGGAAAGGTGTTTCTCTGCTTTTACGGATTCGTATATCTCAATGCGGTGTTTTTCGGATGTGTGGCGAAGCTGGAGCTGGTCTGGAACCTGTCCGACGTATTTAACGGACTGATGGCGGTTCCGAACCTGATTGGCATTCTGCTTTTATCAAGAGAAGTGAAGGCGCCGTTGAGAAATAGGAGAAAAAGATAAGAAAAGATAAAGACTCGAAAGCCAGACCAAACGATAATCTGCACGCTGCGCGCACAGGTCACCGACTACAACAAAAAAGCCTCTCCAGCAGTGAGAGGCTTTTTGATATTTGAAAAAGGGAGGAGAGCTGATACTTAAATCAGCTCGATATTATGAAAAAAATCTTGTAAGCATTGTTAATTGCTATGGTTTAAGTATATGGGGGAAAGATGAAGAAATCATGTTAATTGTGTAAAAGGTTTTTTAATGATTTGTGAACGAAATATGAACGACGGAAGGAAACTCCCCCAATTTCCATCGCATTGATTCCGCTCATTCAGCGCCTGTTTTTCCATATAACAGGACAGCCGGCCTGGGTACAGCGGTATTTCCAGCCTGCACTGATGCAGAAGAGAGCAGCCGACAGCAGACCGATCATAAGGAGCAGGACAAAACGGTAGCTGTTTGTCATGTCATAGATAAACCCGTAGACGGGAATCAGGATGACTGAGGCAATCGGAGCGCCCATGGAGACTTTGGCAAATATTTTTTCATAATCCTTCCGGCCGTAGAATCTCAGCGTCAGAATAGGGGACAGGACCATGATACCGGCGCTGATTAATCCCTGGCAAAAGGCGGACATGCGAAAGAGGAGGAGACTGCTGCCGCTGAGCAGGTAGCCGGCCATTGCCAAAAAACCGATTCCAAGAACGCCGTAGCACGTCTTCAGGCTGCCGATTCTGTCGCTGATTACTCCAATTGCGATTGAACCTGCCGCGCTCCCGATGGAAGCGTATGCAAGGGCATTGCCGGTCTCGGCTGTGGTGTAGCCGAGTAATGCTCCGTAGGTAGGTATATGCTGTGTAAAAACGCCAATACCGGTAATGGAAATCATAAAGAACAGCAGCAAATAAAAGGAAGCCGAGTGCAAAGCCATTTTTTCCGGTATTTCCACTAAATCAGATTCCTTCCGGCCTGCGCTCCTGTCAGCCTGTGTCCCGGTCCGGTAAGGAGACGTGGATTTATCCTCGGGCCTGTTTCGCAGAAAGAGAACGGAAGAAAGAAGAACGGCAGTCAGCGTAACGCCCCCGACAAATAAATACCCGGCGCGCCAGCCGTGAACGGATATTATTTTTGAGGCAGCAGGCTGAAAAACGGAGCCGAATAAGCCGACAAAGGCCATCTGAAGTCCCAGCATCATTCCTGTATTTCCTGCGAACCAGCGGTTAATCAGGATTGGCCCCAGCAGACTTACCAGAATCGTGGATCCCATTGCATAAGGAACCGCCATCAGATACCAGCCATAGACCGAATTCATAAGCCCGAAGGACATGAAAGAGAGCGCCTGCAGAACGGCTCCGGCTGCGGCTACGAGCCGGACGTCATACCGGTTGATAAGCCGCCCTGCCAGCGGAAGCCATAATACCATGACAATGGAAGTGATGCTTAAATAAATGGACAGAGTCCCTATTCCAACGCCGATATCGCGTGACACGGGATACAGAAAAAGCCCTGAGACCGAATTGATTCCTCCTCCGGCAAAGCCGCGGATCAGGATAACGCCCAGAAGAATGATCCAGGCATAGTGCGGTTTTTTGTTTTTCATAAGATTTAAACGCTTTCTTCAGAGCGATCCTTCCTCAAATTTTACGGTTATTGTTGTCTTTTTTTCGATTTTTATTCGTTACTCTGCGGAGCGGTTTTTATTTAGCAGGTGAATATTCCTGATAAATAAAAACAATCCGGCAATTCTTCAAATAGAAAAATTGAACCGAATTGTATACATAAGGCCGGCATTTGCTGCCGGATTTATTGATGGCGGTGACCTGTGCGCGGAGCGTTCATGTTATCGTGTGCGATGCTCTATCCATCCAATCACATCTCCGATCACCTCATCCCTGCAATATTCATTAAATATTTCATGGAACAGACCGCCGTAAATTTTCATCTGTTTATCGGAAGAAGGAACGGTTTTAAAGAAATCATAGGTGTCCTGTACATTTACAAGGCCGTCTTTTTCTCCGTGTAGCATCAGGACAGGATATTTAAATTCTTTGATGCTGTTTTCAAACCGGGTGATGCCGTCGCAGATGGCGTAACACAGACCTGTTGTGAAGGTTTTCGTGTTATAAGGATCTTTTCCGTACCAGTCCACAACCTCCTGGACGGAACAAACGCCGGCGCCCAGTTCGTTTGGAAGCTGTGTATGGGGATCCATTCCTTTCGGAATACCGGTGATAAGTTTTCCGTTATCCCTGGTCAGGGCTCCGCTTGTGATGATGCCGCGAAGCTTTTTGTCCGGATACTTGGCGCCATACAGGGCAACAGTGAAGCCGCCCATACTGTGGCCGATCAGAAATACGGGAACGCCGGGATTCTCGGCAATCGCCAAATCGACTACAACGTTAGTGTCATCCAGCAGTTCATTAAAGTCCGTGTAATAGGTGCGCTCTCCCTCGGAACGTCCGTGGCCGCGGTGATCAAAGCGGTAGGTGCCGATTCCGGCCTATTTAAATATAATTTTGTGTTGTCGTATGACGGAATCATTTCTCCCATATGTAACGCCCTCCTTTTGATAATTTAATTTCTGCGGTGAACGCAGAAACCGTTTATGCGCGGTATAATGACTGCTTTGCAGTCATTATACCATAAAAACAAGGAGTTGGCGTCGAATATCTAATTCAAAATCCGGGTAATAAAGCTGACTGTTCAATATAAAAACCGCCTGCCGACTTGAAACCGGCAGACGGTTATAGATTCTCTGATTAAACCTTCCCCTCAAGACCTTTGTCCACCAGGATCTGTTTTTCAGGGCTGACTTTGGGCGGGGCCATCTCAAAGGAATTATTGACCACGGTAAAATCGAAGTATCCGAGCCGGGCCACCGGCTTAATGCGGCAGATATCCACCTTTCCGTCGGGAAGAATGAATTCGTCGGCAATATGTATTCCGATTACTTCTCCGATAATACAGTCCACGGTGGCCAGTGTGTCTTTGCCCGGGATGCGGATTGTCTGAACGTATTTACACTCATACTGAACCGGAGATTCGGCAACACGGGCGGCCTGTACCAGTACGGAAGGCGCTTTTGTAACCTGGGAATACTCGAACTTGTCTTTCGTTCCCTCCGGAATTTCAAAGATGGAAGAGCGGTTCATCGCGTCCTTTAAATCGTACGATACCATATTGTAGACGAATTCGCCGGTGCGCTCAATGTTTTTTACCGTATTTTTCCGATCATCCACCACATTTTGGTTGGCGGAAAAGATGACCAGCGGCGGATCGAAGGTAAGATTTGTAAACTGGCTGTAGGGAGCCAGGTTATCGGTGCCGTCCGGATTTTTTGTGGAGATCCATCCGATGACTCTCGGAACGGTACAGGACTTAAACGGATTTCTGGATAAGCCGTGATTATTTTTTGATGGTTCGTAGAACATATTGTTTTCCTCCGTGAATGATTATTTTTAACAGGCCGCAGCGCGGCATTTACAACATAAAGACTAACCAGGATATCGGCACAATGATAAAGAAGGACAGGATGGTCCGTTCCAGCCAGATGATAACCATATCCTTGATGGAAACAGGAATTTCAGTGGCCACAACACAGGGAATTGTCGTGGAGAACATCAAAACCTGGGTGATACTCATGACGCTGATGATAAAACGTGTCAGCTCCGGCGCATTTACGACGACCAGGACGGGAAGGTACATTTCCGCCAGGCCGAGGAAGGCCGCTTTAGCGGCAAGCAGAGGCTCCGGGATCTGAAGCAGCAGCGTAATTGGGTAGAAAATATAGCCGAGCCAGTCAAACACAGGCGTATAATCTGCCAGAATCAGCGCCACCAGGCCGATTGACATGAAGTTTGGCAGCACCTCAAACACCAGTCCAAATGAGTTCTTAATGTTTTTAAGAATGTTCGGAAGTACAGGACCGGCATCTTTACAGATCCGGAGTCCTTCGTTCCATGCGGCTTTCAAAAGGCTCCCCTCCAGTTTTTCTTCCGGATATCCCTCTTTTTCCTGATAATAGGTCTCAGGCTTAGAAGACAGAGGATAGATTCTGGCTACAATGGCTGTGACGCCAAAGGTGACAATCAGTGATATGAAGAAAAACGGAGTCCACAAATGCATGATGTCTGCTGTTTTTGCAACAATAACAAAAAATGATACGCAGACTGTGGAGAATCCTGTGGCGATGATAGAGGCTTCTCTCGTGTTGTACTTCCTCTCTTTGTACATTTCATTTGTAATCAGCATTCCCACGGCCGTACTTCCCATGAAGGAGGCCACGGCGTCGACGGCCGAGCGCCCCGGGGTCCTCCAGACTGCCCGCATCAGGGGGCGGAGGAACTGGCCGGCAAAGTCAATAAAACCATAATTCATAAGACAGGTCAGAAAGATGGCGCCGATTGGAATAAGAGTTCCCACCTGGACTGCCAGCGATTCGAAGAGGAAGGGCCCGTGATCCGCTCTCATAATCGGTTCAGGTCCGACGCCGGAAAAGACGATTACCGTGAATACCGCTCCCAGTATTTTTGTAAAAGTGAAAATGGTTGTGATGGCGTCTTTGTTCCAGGTCTTTTTTATGAAAGGCATGGCAGTGGCGATGAGAATGACTGCCAGCGCATATAATCGCCCTGCCGCCATAAAGTGGCCGGTCAGAAAGCTCACCAGGTATTCAATGGGAATTGTGGTGGCTCCGTTTGACGGGACAGGGACAAAAAACATAAAAATTCCGATCAGGCTGAGCAGGACAAACTTGGCTTTAATGCCTGGGCTTGTGGTGTTTTCCGGTACTTCCGGAGTGTTTTTCATATAGCACCTCCTAAGACTTTTTCATTCTGTTCCGTTACCTGCAAAGCGGCCGCTTAGCTTGTCTTTATTATAGTAAAAGGATAAAGTGTTATATATACACATTTTTGTTCTCCATTTTAATTTTTTTGACATAAGTGAAAAATTGACAATGTTTTTAGATTATATTATAGTTTGAAGAAAAGGCAGCAATAATAATTTTAAATACCGTTTGGAGGAAAGAATGAGGAGTATTTGTCTGTTAGATAAAAACAATCCGGCAGCGGGACAATTGCCTGATATGGAGCTTGCAAAAAACCGGGAAGAAGTTCTGGCACTGAGCAGGGGCCCCGGAGACTGCTTTCTTTTTCTCAGGCAGCAGGATATTGAAAATGACTTTATTCAGAAGGTGAAGGAAAATAATCCGGGGTGCCGTGTTATCATGATGATGGAGGCGGCTCCGGCAGGAATGGTGCTTCCCTATGCCTGGCAGGGATATATTGACGGCGTTTATTTCCTGCACGGGCATGACGGGGAGGAGGAGCTTCCGGCGGCGGAGATGTTTAAAGATATCCTGTCTATGGAATATATCCACGATTTAATATACGGTCATCTGGAAAGACTGACGAAACTTCAGCCCATGTTCGGCCTGATGGAGATAGAAATAAACCCCCAGATAATTCTGACCATTGTTTATGATGATTTCTGGACAATCTGTGAGCACCACCATAATTCATACCGCTACAAGATGAAGCGGAATCTATTGAACAGGACGCGGGAAGTGCTTCGCCTGGGGATGAAGGGAATTGCCACGACATTGATAGGAACAGACAAGGTGGTTGTGGTTCTGGATTGCGGCGGCAGAAAAGGGGAACAGGCTGAAGATTACGCCACTGCCTGCGCTGAGATGATCCGGGACCATCTGATCCGGGAGACGGGCTATTCCGTATCAATCGGGGTGAGCAGCTTCTGCGATACGAAGGGTTTTTTATGGAGGGCTTATGAACAGTCCTTCCGCGCCCTGGAACACTCTTTCCAGAAAGGCAGGGGACAGGTGCTTCATTACAGACAGTCGGTTCCCGTATACGGGGATGAGGGGGCCTCCGAATCAGAGCAGTTCAGCCATGATCTGATTATTGCAGTCAGCCTCAAAAACGAAGAATACGGGGAAGGTGTTCTGGAACGTTTTATGAATCTTACAATCAGCCGGAACATGGGGGCCTCCTATGTAAAATCTCTGGCGGTTACAATTCTGTCGGAGACGGCCCAGTACTGCATGCGGATTGGAATCGATGCGGCGGAAATATCCGGCAGCCTTATCAATGTGGTCAACCGGATCTTTAAGGCTGCGACAGTAAAGGATATCAAGGGAGAGATGCAGTTATTTCTTCAATTTGCCATAAACAGGGTCAGGGCGCTTTCAGACGGGGGCGGCGTACTGGATATTGCAAAAGCCTATATCGAACAGTATTATATGATGGACCTCGATCTGGATAAGGTCGCATCTATCTGCGGATACAGCCCCTCTTATTTCAGCCGCAGCTTCCGGAAGTATTTCGGCATTAACTTTGTACAGTATCTTCAGCAGGTGAGACTCGATAATGCGAAGCAGCTTCTCAAAAGCAGCTCTATGACTGTGGCTGAGATATCTGAGAAGACAGGATTTCAGAGCCTCAGCTATTTCAGCACCATATTCAAAAGGGAGACCGGACTTTCACCCAACCAGTACCGTATTGGTTAAAGTCTGGACAAATCTTCTGCATTTTGCTACACTTATAGGACAAGAGCAGAAAATCTTAGGAGGAAATAAATATGCAGAATCCAATCGTTACTATTGAGATGGAAAACGGCGACATCATGAAAGCAGAGCTTTACCCGGAAATTGCCCCAAATACAGTGAACAATTTTATCAGTCTGGTTAATAAGGGATATTATGACGGCCTTATTTTTCACCGCGTAATCAAGGGGTTCATGATCCAGGGCGGCTGTCCGAACGGCAACGGCATGGGCGGTCCCGGCTATTCAATCAAAGGAGAGTTCAGCCAGAATGGCTTTGCAAACCAGTTTAAACACACCAAAGGGGTGCTTTCCATGGCCAGATCGATGGCTCCGGATTCCGCAGGTTCCCAGTTCTTTATTATGCATGAGGATTCACCACACCTGGACGGAGCCTATGCGGCTTTTGGCAAGGTGACGGAAGGTCTTGACGTTGTGGACAAAATCGCCGCCATGAGGACGGATTGGAACGACAGGCCGATGAAAGAACAGAAGATTAAGAAGATGACGGCAGAGACGTTCGGAACGGAATATCCGGAACCGGAGAAATGCTGATTGTACCGGTGATCAGACGGAGGCCGGCCGGAAAGACTGAAGAATAGAAGATATGACAATTGTAAAAGAAGTAACAGTAGAAGGAATCAGATATCCAGTCACTGTTTCGGATGACAACGAGGCTCTTCTGGCCGCAGCAGCGGCGGGAAGAGCCATTATTGGGATATGGGATCCCTCCGTGCGCCCTTTAGGGGCAGGGTTTGACGCATGCCTCTATCTGGTTTGTGAGATGGAGGCGGCGGACGATATGCTTTTGGAAAAGGCAGTCAGAAGACAATACGGACTTCCATGGATTATAGCGCAGACAAAGCGTCTTCTGATACGGGAATTTACAAAGGACGATCCGCTGGAAGCCGAATCGGCCGACGACGGGGACGGTGTATTCTCTGACCGTGCCAGGAGAGAGGATTATATTGACAATCAGTACCGGTTCCATGAATGCGGGCTTTGGGCCCTGGTTTTAAAAAAGAGCGGTGTTATTATAGGGAAAGCCGGAATTACGGCAGGGGAACTGGGGTATCATATTTACGGGCCGTTCAGGGGCCGTGGATACGCTTTTGAGGCATGCTCTGCGATACTCGGCTATGCGGAGGAAGAGCTGGGGCTTCGTCATGTCCGGATAAAAACCGGGGAAGGGAATGAAGCTTCCGTCCGTCTGGCAGAGGCCCTGGGTTTTTCAAGGACGGAGGATACGGAGCAGAAGAGTGAGGGGATTCTTACGTTTGAAAAATATATGCAAACAGATATGCGATAAACAGTAAAAGTTTATGCTGTTTAAACTATTTCAATAAACAAAAGAAAGGCATTAATAATGGCATCAAAATTATTTGATTATGACAATCCCTTCTTTATGTTCATGTCGAGGATATGGGATTTAATGATTCTGAACTTCCTTGCCGTTTTACTCTGTCTTCCGGTCATAACAGCCGGGGCGTCGGTGACGGCATTGTATTATATAACTCTTAAGATGGCGGAAGACAGGGAGTCGCATATATACAGGAGTTTTTTGAAAGCATTCAGGGACAATCTGGTACAGTCCACGGCCATCCATCTGATTGTGACGGCTGCCGGGGCGGTGCTGCTGCTTGATTTCTGGTATTTTGTTCTGGGGGGCAGAGCGCCGGGAGCTTCAGCCTCCGATATCTTTTCCGCCGGCATATTTTCTTCCGGCAGCCCGGCGCGCTTTGCGGCAGCCGCCCTGCTGCTGGCTCTGATGCTGCTGTATCTTTTTATAACCGTATATGTATATGCCATCCAGGCAAGATTTGTAAATACGGTCTTCAAGACGATAATCAATGCGTTTATGATGGCGGTACGCCATCTTCCGTCCACTGTTCTGATGATAATCCTGAACTCCGTATTTTTTTATATCATGTTTCATTATGCTTCATGGCTGGGATTCTGGGTGCTGTCCGGCCCGGTTTACCTGAATTCACTCCTGCTTTGCAGAATATTTAAGAGGTATATGCGGACGGATGCAAAAGAAATTACAGAAACAGACAAAAATACAGCCGAATAGTATTGTATTTTGTATGTACGGCGTATATAATATATTGTATACAAAAAAATGCGTTGATACAATTTACTACGAAAGGAAAAGACCGGAGGAATAGAAATGATAAAGCACCTGGGGCTTAAAGCCTACGGTAAGATTAATCTGGGGCTTGACGTGGTCCGGAAGAGGGAAGACGGGTACCATGAAGTGCGGATGATTATGCAGACGGTGCGCGTGTATGACAAGATTGACCTGGTGCGCAGCGAACAGCCCGGAATCAGGCTGGAAACAAATCTCTATTATCTGCCCGACAATGAAAACAATCTGGGCTACAGGGCGGCCAAGCTTCTGATGGACGAGTTCGGCGTTACGGAAGGCGTGGAAATCAAGATGAAGAAATTCATCCCCGTGGCAGCCGGTATGGCGGGAGGAAGCAGTGATGCGGCGGCTGTCCTGTTCGGAGTTAACAAGATGTTTTCTCTGGGCCTTACAACGGAACAGCTGATGGAGAGGGGCGTAAAGCTGGGAGCCGATGTGCCTTACTGCATCATGAGAGGGACAGCGCTTTCCGAAGGAATTGGGGAGATTCTTACGCCGCTGCCTCCGATGCCGCAGTGCCAGATCCTGATCGCCAAACCGCCGATCAGCGTTTCTACTAAATTTGTTTATGAAAACCTGAACCTGCCTTCGCTGTCCCGGGATGCACACCCGAATATCGACAAAATAGCAAAGGCTCTGGCATCCAGGGATTTCTACGGAGTGGCGGATAATCTGGGAAATATACTGGAGACGGTGACGATACCGGCTCACCCGGTCATCCGGGAAATCAAAGAAAAAATGATGGAACTGGGAGCTGTAAATGCTCTGATGAGCGGCAGCGGACCTACCGTGTTCGGATTGTTTGTAAATCCGGCTGCTGCTCAGGAGGCATATGAAGAAATGCGCTATGGGAGTGCGAAAAGCCTCTCAAAGCAGGTATATCTGACCAGCTTCTATAACAACAAAGCAGGAAAATAATTAGGACAGGGGAATTATTTATGGGAAATAATTTTGAAGTGAACATGAATGAGTACCTCCCGCTGAGGGATGTCGTATTCAACACGCTCCGGCAGGCCATTTTGAAAGGGGAACTGGCGCCGGGAGAAAGACTCATGGAAATACAGCTTGCAGAAAAGCTGGGAGTAAGCCGAACCCCGATCCGCGAGGCAATCAGAAAACTGGAGCTGGAAGGCCTGGTACTGATGATTCCGCGTAAGGGAGCGGAGGTTGCCAAGATTTCCGAGAAGAGCTTAAAGGATGTTTTAGAGGTAAGGCGTTCCCTGGAGGAACTGGCTATTGAGCTGGCCTGCCAGCGGATGACGGATTCCGATCTCATGGAAATGGAGAGGGCGGGAAAGGCATTCAAAGACGCCGTTGACAATGGAAATGCCATGGAGATTGCCGAGACGGACGAGGCTTACCATGATGTAATTTATAATTGTACCAGGAACATGAGGCTGGTGCAGATTTTGAATAATCTGAGGGAACAGATGTACCGTTTCCGTCTGGAATATATCAAGGATGAGGACAAGAGACAGATTCTTCTGATTGAGCATGAGAAGATCCTGAGGGCCCTCAGGAACCGCCATGTGGCCGAGGCCAAGGCGGCTGTGCGCGAACATATTGACAACCAGGAAATCACGGTTCTTAAGAATATAAAGGAGCAGGAAGAATGACATTTAAAGAGCTATATTTGTCAGGCCAGGTTGAATTTGAGGAAATAGACAGGTTTATTTCCAGGTGGAATAATTCCGATGATGAAAGAACGCTTGCAAAATATCTGGGCCTTAACGCAGAGGAAGAGGACGTCTGGATCGATGACAGCGATGAAGCGCTTCAGGATATGCTGGATTCTTATGAAAAGGTGGCCGGGACTCCGGTGACGCTCGGCAGAACAGGGATTATCGTCAATAAGAACGGTTTTGGCGCCCTTCCGATGCAGCGGGTATCCATGGAGGCGGCCAGGGCTCTGCTTCGGAAAGCTTACGATGCAGGGATACGCTTCTTTGATACGGCGAGGGATTACACCGACAGCGAAGAGAAAATCGGCCTTGCGCTGAGCGGCGTGAGGGATAAAATTTATATTGCTACAAAGACCTCGGCAAAAACGGTGGATAAATTCTGGCAGGATTTAGACACAAGTTTACATAATTTAAAAACTGACTATGTGGATATTTACCAGTTCCACAACCCGGCATTCTGTCCGAAGCCGGGAGACGGCAGCGGGCTCTATGAAGCCATGCTTAAAGCCAGGGAACAGGGCATGATACGATATATCGGCATTACGAACCACAGGATGGCTGTGGCGGAGGAGGCGGTGGAATCGGGACTCTATGATACGCTCCAGTTTCCGTTTAACTATCTGTCCACAGAGCGCGAACTTGCCCTGGCCGAGTCCTGCCGTAAGCAGAATATGGGCTTTATCGCAATGAAGGGGCTTTCCGGGGGCCTTATTACGGATTCAGCGGTGATTTATGCATGGATGCTCTCTCATGAAAATGTACTTCCCATCTGGGGCGTGCAGAGGGAGGCGGAGCTGGATGAATTCATCAGCTATATCGATAATCCTCCGGAGCTTACGGATGAGCGGAATGCCGTAATTGAAAAAGACAGGAAAGAGCTGGCAGGCTCATTCTGCCGGGCCTGCGGTTACTGTCTGCCATGTCCGTCAGGCATCGAGATTAATCTCTGTGCCAGAATGTCGCTCCTCTTAAGACGGATGCCCCCGGATGATTTTCTCACGGAGGAAGGCCAGGCGAAGATGAAAAAAATCGAGGACTGCGTCCATTGCGGACAATGCAGGGCTAAATGTCCTTATGGACTGGACACGCCGACTCTGCTGGAGGAGAATTATAAAGACTATAAAGAAGTACTGGCTGGAAAAACAGTCCGGAATTGAGCAGAATCTTACTGTGCTAAATAAAGGTAACAGTTTAGGCGGGGCGCTGTTACTAAAACATATGGAGATTTAGTTAAGCAGGTG
>NZ_KE993029.1 GCF_000466485.1 [Clostridium] symbiosum ATCC 14940
CGTACCGGCGGCGTCCTCACCTGCTTAATTAAATATTGATTTTCAGCAGCAGATGGGATAAACTTATAACAGCAGACAGATAGGGGAAGGATGAAAATGGGAAGAAAAAAAGACTTAAAAAAAGATCTTGATGAAGACCTCATGGATATTCGCGAACCGGAGGAAGGGAAGAAAGAGACCCTGGTTGACATCATCTGCCGGAATATCCGCAGGGATATTATCGTCGGTGAACTGATCCCGGGTGAAAAATTAATGGCTAAGGATCTGGCGGAAAAGTACGGCACATCGGAAACGCCTGTGAAGCTGGCCCTGAACCGCATGATTTCAGAGGAAGTTGTCGAGAACTACCCGCGGCAGGGAATGGTTATTAAACCAATGACTCTTTCAGATGCTGAAGAAATATTTGATTTGCGTTTAATGATGGATCTTTATTACACGAAGCAGATAATTGAAGCCGTCAAAGTCAATAAGACACTGCGGCGGGAATTGGAGCAGAACATTGAGGAGCATGAGGAAATCATGAGAAAGTTTCTGGATACCAATGACGTCGAACTTTTTCTCCAGGATTACAACCATGATTATGAGTTCCATAAAATTTATCTGAAATGCTCCGGAAACCAGAAGCTGGTGGGAATGTACAAAAGAATCAATCCTTTCATCTATTCCAATTATATTTTCCGCCGCCAGTCCAAGGAAAAAGATTTGGCGGGTCTGGAGGAGCATAAAGCCATATTTAACGCAATCGTCGACGGGGACGAGGAGCGGCTGAGAGAATGCATCAGAATACATATGCATAATGCAATCAAGTCGATTACGGTTATTATGAAATGTGAGAGGATAAAGTAATATAAACCGGACGGAGAGTAATCGGTACCCGTGGATTGAAATAAAACACACTCTATAATACAGAGGCTGATATTAAAAGTCAGCCTCTGTTTTTTGATCCCATGATGTGGATAGTAACCGGAGAAACTGTGAAAAGTATACAAAAATATTTATTATTTTTAGGAGTTTTAACTCTATTTTTTTATCATAAAATAAGATAATATTTTTTA
>NZ_KE993030.1 GCF_000466485.1 [Clostridium] symbiosum ATCC 14940
ACGCGTTAAGTGCGGAGGGCGGACCTTGTCGCGGGCACTCAGCGCTACCGTGTACGGGGAATACGATATGCCTTCAACGGGCTTTAAAAAAATTGCGGAAGATTTGATATCAGTCTGCTGGAAACACGTTCCGGACGCGTCCTCCGGGCCTCAGTTAAATCATTGGGTGTAAACAGTAACACGCTGATAAAGCCGTTCATGTTGACTGAAACAACTATTGCCAGGTTCCAAAGGTAGTGATATAGTATTGCATAGCCGGTACCGTACAGGCTGCCCCCGGCTTATGGATTGTGAGACAGCTTATAGATCAGATTAAAAGGAGAGGAATCATGGGAAAAATCACAGTAACCCCTTGTGATATAGAGGGACTTTATGTTATCGAACCAACCGTATTTAAGGATGAGCGAGGCTATTTTGTAGAGACCTATAATCAGAATGATTTCAGGGAAGCAGGCCTTGATATGGTGTTTGTCCAGGACAACCAGTCGATGTCTGTAAAAGGTGTGCTCAGGGGGCTTCATTACCAGAAGGAATTTCCTCAGGGCAAGCTGGTCCGAGCAGTCCGCGGTGAAGTATTCGACGTGGCTGTGGATCTGCGTACCGGTTCCCGGACATACGGAAAATGGTTCGGCGTTGTGATTTCAGCGGAGAATAAAAAACAGTTCTATATTCCGGAGGGGTTTGCCCACGGCTTCCTGGTACTTTCGGATGAGGCGGAGTTTGCATACAAATGTACCGACTTCTACCATCCGGGCGATGAAGGCGGGCTGGCTTACAACGATCCGGAGATCGGAATCGAGTGGCCGGTTACCGAGGGCATGGAACTGATTATTTCCGAAAAAGATAAAAAATGGGGCGGTTTTAAGGATACGTTTAAGTTCCAGCTTTAAATCCGCGCTCCTAAAATTAATAACAGTTCAGACAGCATGAACTGTTACTGAAATTAACCGGAGGTTTTCGATGAGAGAACTGATTACCCTTGTTAAAGGGCTTCTAAAGAAAAGAAAATTGATTCTGGATCTGTCCAAAGCAGATTTCAGAAAGAGATTTGTAGGCTCCTATTTCGGCATCGTCTGGATGTTTATTCAGCCGATGGTTACAATTGCGATATATGCGTTTATTTTTGGTGAGCATGGCATGAAGAATGCACCGCCTGTTCCGGGAGTATCCTATGTCATTTGGCTGACTCCGGGTATTATTCCCTGGTTCTTCTTCAGTGAGGTGCTGAATACGGGTACCAACTGTCTTCAGGAATACCATTACCTTGTCAAAAAGGTGGTGTTTGAGGTGGAGATGCTGCCTGTTATTAAATTAATATCCTGCTTTATGGTTCACGTCTGCTTTCTTGTAATCATGATAGGACTTTATCTGATCAGCGGATATATGCCGATGATTACCTGGCTGCAGATACTCTATTATTCCTTTGCCGCATCCATGCTTGGGCTGGCGCTCACATTTTTTACCAGCGCGGTTCAGGTGTTTTTTAAGGATATGGCCCAGATCGTTGGAATCTGCCTGCAATTCGGCATGTGGCTGACACCGATTATGTATGATGAAAAAATCTTTACCGACAGAGCGCCCTGGCTTGGAACGATGTTTAAGCTCAATCCCTTTTATTACATTGCGGCAGGCTACAGGGACAGTATGATGACGGGAAACTGGTTCTTTGAACGCCCGACGATGACGCTCTACTTCTGGGCGGTTACGCTGATACTTATGCTGATCGGGCTTAAGATGTTTAAAAAGCTGCGGCCGCATTTTTCAGATGTATTGTAAAGTGCTCTGGCTTCAATAATAATTAGAGTAAATAGTGATTGATGAAAATCCTGTACCTAAAAAACGGTATGGGATTTTTATATTACTGTTCCTACCTTTAATGCTGCTGACTTGAAAAAGTAAATTCCAGTGCAAAGG
>NZ_KE993031.1 GCF_000466485.1 [Clostridium] symbiosum ATCC 14940
AATCAGCACCACCGGCTTAGCCGGTGGTTTGCTCTGCCCTATAAGGGCTTGTTACCGGCACTGAGGTCTAAAGACCTATCGAATAGTTCGCCAGCCGCAACATCATTTACCTAGTGAGCCCTTGGGGGCTCTTTCTATTTCTTTTGCTTTACTGGCTCACCCGTGAACGGGTCAATATACTCCTTCAGTGTCATTTGGTCATATTCTAAATCTTCTTTTAACTGATTCTGAATATACTCTTGTATCTTTTTTGCATTCTTCCCCACACCATCTACATAATATCCTCTACACCAAAAATGGCGATTCCCATATTTATATTTCAGATTTGCATGTCTCTCAAAAATCATAAGTGTACTCTTTCCTTTCAAGTATCCTACAAACGAAGAAACACTGATGCTTGGTGGAATTTCCACTAACATATGCACATGATCTGAACACATTTCTGCTTCGACTATTTTTACTCCTTTTCTCTTGCATAATGTGCTAAGTATATTTGCAATATCTCTTTTGAGTTGCCCGTAAATTACTTTACGTCTGAATTTTGGCGCAAAAACAATATGGTACTTACAATTCCATTTCGTATGTGATAAACTATTTGTATCCATATGGATAACCTCCTTTGTACATTCATGCGGTTGGCGAACCAGCATTATTGTATCACGGGAGGTTTTATACTGTAAGCTAAAGCAACTTTCACCACCCGCATAGCAGGTGGTTTTTTTATTTTGAACATTCCATTTTTCGGAACACGAAAAACTCCATGTTCAAAACAGGGCCTTGCCCTAACAA
>NZ_KE993032.1 GCF_000466485.1 [Clostridium] symbiosum ATCC 14940
TGAAAAAGAGTTTCGTCCATTCTCGAAGGTAATTTTGACGGCCGATTGCAAGCCGTATAAAAAAGAGCTGGCCGATTCCATAGCCGAAGACTGGCCGTGGGACTCCTTCTCTTTCGAAGATGGAATTATCCGGGAATATGGAAATATCACGGTAAATGGATCCTGCACGCTTAATGTAATCGGGCGGGAGCAGGTTCTGGTTCCTGTTATTTACAGCACGACGGCGATGACAGTGACCTACAAAAATAAGACCTACAATCTGGCTTCAGGAAAAAATTATATCTATTCCATTACAATTCAGCCGGGAGATAATCTCCTGGTATTCACGGGAACCGGAACGATATCGGTCGAATATAGGGGAGGGAAATTATAATGTACCGTGTGACAGCGCAATATGAATTTGAAGAATACAGCCTGCATGAAATGTTTTCTGACGAATATGTGCTGATATCTCCGGTACTGACGGAAAAAGTCGGCAAGGCAGGAAGCTTTAAGTTTGATATCCCTATTAACCATCCCAGTTATCGTTCGGTGCTGCCTTTTCAGACCTACATCACAATTTATAAAGACGATATTGAATACTGGCATGGAAGGGTGATAGATG
>NZ_KE993033.1:0-5122 GCF_000466485.1 [Clostridium] symbiosum ATCC 14940
GCTGGCCTGCGGCGGCGTCCTCACCTGCTTAATTAAATCTCCATAGTGTTAACTAAAAGAGATGATGTAAACGGGAAATCCCCGGCGCATATGCTGTAGCAAAGCGTATGCGCCGGGGATTTTTTACCTTCCGGTGATTATCATTTCCTTTCATCTGAGAGGAGCGGAGCGGCTCCCATACCTGGCAAAAGCATTATCTCAATCAGACGCTCCGAACAAAGCGTATCACTGAACCATGTTTCTTCCGAAAATGCAGCCAGATTTTCAAGTGAATATTCCAGCTCCCTGGAATAAAATTTTGCAATTTCCACCTGGTCTTCTGCCGATACCTTCCCTTCCTGCGCAAATCTGCTGATGGCAAACAGCCGCATAATCAGAATACCGGCAGCCGCAAAAACAGCTCTCGACAGAAGGTCGCAGTCAAAATAAGATTTCAGGAAATACCGGTATGTAAAATATACTGCAAGATGCTCGTACTCATATTCCCGGCTTTCAAAATAATTTGTAAATGCCTCCTCTTTTTCAAACAGAAGGGGCAGTTCCTCCATAAGCCGGTTAAGAAGTGACGGCCATTTCGGCGATACGGGTTCCAGAGTACAGAGAAATTGAAGCGTATCTGCATACCATTCCTGCACTTTATCACGGTCCGATGCACCGCCTTCCTCCTTCCGGCAGCCGCAAAGCAGCCCTGAAAGAAATTCCGGCCGGCCGTACCTCTCAACGACTTCCAGAATCCGCTCTGCCGTCTGTATTTCAATGGCCCGTATTTCATCCGGCTGTATTTTGGCGTCGGTACAGCTCCGGGCAGACTGCGCCGATGCCTCTCTGTATTCACCGTATAAGTCCAGATAATCCTGGATATCCTCCGCAAGCATCAGGTAAAGAGCCAGTCTCTCACCGATCCGGTATTCCCGGTTCTGCAATAACCCGAAGGCCGTATCTCGCGCCTTCAGAAGACTTGCAAAAAGACGGGGCCGGCCCCCCTCTTCCTCTTCCTCTTCCTCTTCCTCTTCCTCTTCCTCAAATGATACCACAAAGCCGGCCTTTTCCGGGGACTCTAAGATTAATCTTGCGGCCTCCTCGCAGCACAGGCCCAGGCCCATTTCCGTCAGACCGTCAAACCACTCATAGAATCGGGGATGTTCCCTGCATATATCGCAGAGACTGCTCTCCCCCAGTTCATTAATAAGCTCGCAGAGATTATTATCCCCGAGAAACGGACAGCGCTCTCCCTGCAGGATAAAATGAGGCAGTTCATCCTCCCCCTCCCGCAGGATTCTGTCCTTAAGCTTTTGTCCCAGCTCTCCCGGTACCTTTTTATACCGCTCAGCCGTTCTTTCATCGATATCGATTTCCCAGCCGATGCAGCAATTATCTGTGCAGTCAGAGGCCGAGCATTGGAACCGTTCAAAATAATCCGGTTTTCGCATCTGTATTTTCTTTTTACCACTCACTTCTGTTTGTTCCTTCTTCCAGCATTTGATTATATTCTTCCCACGGGACGTACCTTCCGCCCATGCTCTCCAGATGTTCCGTATGGAACTGGCAGTCGATAAAAAGGTATCCGTTCTCTTCCAGAATCTTTGCCAGCGCAATCAGCGCCACCTTGGAACCGTTTTCCCTCTCGGAGAACATGCTCTCACCGAAAAAACATTTACCGATAGAAACTCCATACAGGCCGCCTGCCAGCTCACCGTCCACGAAAGCTTCCACGCTGACCGCCCAGCCGTTCTGGTTCATCCTGTAATAGGCCTCCTCCATCTCATCGGTAATCCAGGTGCCCTCCTCCTGCTCTCTTTTCATCCTGCACCGGTGCATCGTATCCCGGAAGTCGCGGTTCAGGCAGATTTTACTGTCGTGTTTATTCATATATTTTTTCATCGAACGGGAGACGTGGATTTCTCCCGGAAAGATGAGAAACCGCTCCTTCGGACACCACCAGAGTATCTCGTCGCCCGGTTCATACCAGGGAAATATTCCATACAGGTAGGCAAGCAGGAGGCGATCGGTTGATAAATCCCCGCCCACCGCCAGGAGGCCGTTCTCCTCGGCCAATACGGGATCCGGAAAACTGATTTCTTTTTTTGATAAACGATATACCGGCATTTTACTGTTCCTTTTCTGTAATGGACGGCTGTTTCTTCTTCCCGGCCGTAACTGTGAATTTTCCTTCACGGCAGTCAAGCAGACAGTCACCGCCCCGTTTCAGGCTTCCAAACAGAAGCTCATCCACCAGCAGCGGTTTAATCTCGCTTCCGATTACACGCTCAATCTCCCTGGCGCCGTATTCCTGGCTGATGCCTTTTTCCTTCAGAAGAGCCTTCGCCGTATCAGTGACGGTAAATGCCACCTTCTTTCCTTCCAGCATAAAGGCCAGTTCCCTCAGCTTTTTATCCACAATTGAAGCGGCCATCTTATCATCCATGGCGTTAAATACCACAATCCGGTTCAGCCGGTTGCGAAATTCCGGCTGGAATGTTTTCTTAACTTCCTCCATAATCACATCAGCCTTCACCGTTCTCTCGCCAAAACCAATCTGCGCTTTCCCAATCCGGCTGGCTCCGGCGTTGGATGTCATAATCAGGATGATATTTCTAAAATCCGCTTTTCTTCCCTGGTTATCGGTCAGCGTCGCATAATCCATTACCTGAAGCAGAATGTTATAAATATCTGGGTGTGCCTTCTCAATCTCATCCAGCAGCAGGACGGCATGGGGATTTTTTCTGATTTCTTCTGTCAGAAGACCGCCCTCCTCATAGCCCACATACCCGGCCGGGGCGCCGATCAGCTTTGCTACCGCGTGTTTTTCCTCATATTCACTCATATCGTAACGGATCAGCTTAATTCCCAGCTCATCCGCAAGCGTCTTTGCTATCTCCGTCTTTCCGACTCCGGTAGGGCCCACGAACAGAAGGCTGGCCAGCGGTTTTCCCGCCTCCAGAAGGCCTGCCCTGGAGAATTTAACCGCATTCACCACCTGGCCGACCGCCTCGTCCTGGCCGAACACGCGGGCGCCGATGCGCTTGTCCAGAGTCGCCAGTTTTTTCACCTCATCGCTCTCCACGACCTGCTTCGGAATTTGACAGGTTTTAGATAATATATCGTCTATCAGGCCCTTCCCAACCGTCTGCGTCTTCTGGTCCTGTGGATGGAGCTTCCTGTATGCCCCTGCCTCATCAATCAGATCAATGGCCTTATCCGGCAGGCAGCGTTCATTGATATACCTGGCGCTCATTTTAACCGCATATTCCAGTACACCCTTGCCGTATTTAATTCCGTGGTATACTTCATAATGTTTTTTCAGGCCTTCAAGGATTTTCACCGTATCTTCTTCCGACGGCTCTTTAATCTCCACGTTCTGGAAGCGGCGGACCAGGCTTTTGCTCTTTTCAAAATGTTTTTTATATTCTTCATAGGTTGTTGCTCCGATAAAACGGATCTCTCCGGAGGCAAGGTATGGCTTGAGCATATTGGAGACGTCGAAGCTACCTCCGTTCACTGCTCCGGCTCCAACAATGTTGTGTATTTCATCGATATAAACGATCGATTTATCTTCCTTTTGGATTCCGTCCATAATCTCACGGAACCGCTTTTCAAAATCTCCCCTGTACTGTGTCCCGGCAAGCAGAGTGCCGAGATCCAGGGCGTAAACAGCCGCTCCTTTGAGCGGCTCCGGAACCTTTCCTTCATTCAGGAGGCGTGCAAGGCCGTACACGATGGCGGTCTTCCCGACGCCCGGTTCGCCGATATGGAGCGGATTGTTTTTCTCCTTACGGCAGAGAATCTGCATCGTCCGCTCCAGTTCCTCCTCACGGCCGATCAGCGGATTCACTCCGTCCAGATTCTCGTTCAGACAGGTGACATAGCGCCGCCATCTTTTCCCTCTAACCGTCTGCTCTTCCTGTTCATTTGCAGGATCCGGTCCGCCGGGCTGTTCTTCATCACCGGTCAGGTCCGTCTCTGTCCCGTCTTTGCCAAAACGGGCGCCGGATGTACCTGACATACCTGATTTTTCTTTTTCCCTCCGGGCTTTCCGCTCCTGATAGCGTTCATACATCTCATCATAAATTTCCGTCAGTTCCTGAAGGAGGGCGGTCTTTCCCACCCCCTGGCTCTCCATATAGTAAATGGCATAGCTCTCCTCAAGGGAATAGAAACCATTCACAAGATGAGCCAGCTCCACGGCATCTTTTCCACAGTTATTTGCCGTCTCCTGCGCCCGGATCAGGACAGTTTCCAGACCTGCCGTCATCTCGGGCCGCAAATCATCGTCAGAACCATCTCCTGCTTCCTGCCCAAAACTGTCGGGGGCTTC
Source organism: [Clostridium] symbiosum ATCC 14940 (assembly GCF_000466485.1). GTDB lineage: Bacteria > Bacillota > Clostridia > Lachnospirales > Lachnospiraceae > Otoolea > Otoolea symbiosa. Next base: position 4,316 of record NZ_KE993033.1, read on the forward strand.
CCCTTCCGCCTCCGGTTCCTCCCGGCTGCCGTCCGCATCAGACGCCAGATTCTGTTCCATATATTCTCTCAGATTATCCCGGAGCATGTCCGTATCTCCGCCGCAATTTTCAAACGCCTCCCGGAATGTATCCCGGGCTGCTATTTCATACAGAAGCAGTTCCGGGGTCACATATTCATGATGCTCCCGTATTGCTTCATCGAAAGTCAGGTTTAATATATCGGCCACTTCTTTCGTTACTCTCATTAATTCTGCCTCCTTTGTGGGTCTTGCCGCCGCTGCGTTCCCCTGCCGGAACAGGCTGTGCGCGGAGCGTACAGGTCATCGTTGTTCTTCCACCGTCAGCCGGAAGGGATACCCCTCCTCCTCCGCGAGAGCCGTTACAAGCCTGATCTTTGTCAGGGCAATGTCATAGGAATACATTCCTACCACCGCCTTGCCTCCTTTGTGTACCATCATCATCAGCATAACGGCTTCCTCTTTTCTCTTATTAAATATCTCCATCAAAACCCGGACCACAAAGTCCATTGGTGTATAGTCATCATTGTGCATAATAACACTGTAGCGCTTCGGCACTCTGACCTGTGACTTCGTCTGCTGCCTTATCTCTCCTTTGGTTGACATTTGAACACCTTCCACCTCTGTAATTAATTTCTATTGTTATACAGTATAATATATTTTGGGGGAAAAAAACAGAAGAAAAAGATAGGAAATTTCCTTGAGAATTGAGGTTGGGAGGACAAGTACGGAACGGGCCATGTCCGGTGTGGGGAAGGGGAAGATAAAGTCTGCGGATGCCGCCTAAAT
>NZ_KE993033.1:5222-17841 GCF_000466485.1 [Clostridium] symbiosum ATCC 14940
CCGTCCGCTGGCCGTACCGGCGGCGTCCTCACCTCATTTATATCCCAAATAGCGATATTGCACAAAAAAGTATTTGATTCCCTCAAATTAATTGACAAATCTAACGATTGGAATTAAAATAGACATAAGCGAAAATACAAACGCTGCTTCATTATGCACATGGCAGTTTCCCTGTCTACTAAGCGAAATGAAACCCAGCAAAAAGCAGAAGAGATACTCTCTCTCCCTGTTTTTTACTGGGTTTTTATTTGTTTCAAAGGAAAGGAGGTTATTAATTATGAAGTTACAGGAGGCCGTAGAGCTTCAAAAGGAAGCGCTTCTCAAAACACTGCAGGAAAGCATCCGGATACGCAGTGTGGAAGATACACCGGCGGAGGACGCTCCCTATGGAATGGGAATCCGTGACTGTCTGGATCACGCATTACAAACTGCAAAAGAGCTGGGATTTTCCGTTGTTAATCTGGATAACCAGATGGGCTGGTGCGAATATGGTGAGGGGGAAGAGATGATTGCCGTATTGGGACATCTGGATGTGGTCCCGGAAGGCGAGGGATGGAGTTTTCCTCCCTTTGGAGGTGAGATTCGGGACGGAAAGGTTCTTGGACGCGGTTCCATCGATGACAAAGGACCGACCATCACCGCGCTGTATGCCCTGGCCGCTCTGCGCGACAGCAAGCTTCCCTTAAAACGCCGGATCCGCATTCTCTTTGGTACCAATGAGGAAACCGGAAGCAATGATATGAAATATTACATCAGCCATGGCGGAGAACTCCCGGTTATGGGTATTACTCCGGACGGCGAATACCCGATTATCAATGGAGAAAAAGGTATCATTAATGTGGATTTTAAAGCGGAATATACCCAGAGTGGTCCGTTGATTTTAATGGGGATTTCCGGCGGAGACGCTCCCAATGTGGTTCCTGCCTCTGCCGAGGCAAATCTTTGCTGTCCGCCGGAGCTTGCGAAAGAGCTTATTCACAAGCTCACTGCCGAATCCGGCAATGCCATCACCTGCACTCCCACAGAGCAGGGAATCCGAATCGCGGCTGCCGGTGTCAGTGCCCACGGAGCCTTCCCGGAGCTTGGCGTCAATGCCATTGGCCTTTTATTAACCGCGCTGGACAGGCTGCCTCTGTCTGAGCCGCTTGCCTCACAAATTCATTTCCTTGCCGAAAAAATCGGTCTGGAATCTGACGGAACCCGGCTCGGCATCGCACTTTCCGATGAACCGTCAGGAAAACTCACCTTCAATTTGGGAACGGTTCAGGGAGATGCTGCTTCCTTTATCATCAGAATCAACTACCGTTATCCGGTTACAAAGACGTATGAGGAATGCGCGCCGATCCTGAATCAGGCTTTCGCAGAATCAGGATTTACACAACTCAAAGAAATACATAAAAAATGCCTTTATTTACCGGAAAACAGCCCCCTGGTTCAGACGCTTCTGCGCGTCTATGCCGAACAGACCGGACTTCCGCCCTATCCCAAATCCATCGGCGGCGGCACCTATGCCAAGGTAATTCCCAACATTGTGGCCTTTGGCCCCATTTTCCCGGGAGACGAGGTGCGGGAGCATAAACCGGATGAATTTATTAAAATTGACGAGCTGATGCAGAATGCACATATACTTGCCGAGGCGCTTTATCAGCTTGCAAAATAAAAATAATATACAAAAGGAGATGTGTCTATGTTTACTATTACAAACAGCTTTACCTACATTGCGTTCCTGATGCTTCTGGCCGGAGGCCTGCTGGCCCTTGAAAAATATGCAAAATGGAAAGTATTCAACATTATCCCGCCGCTGGTTTGGATTTATGTCCTGAATATGGCATTCTGTACCATGGGACTCTTTAATTCGGAGGCCTGTTCCGCCGCCTATGGTGCATTAAAGAACAACATACTTTACGCCATGATTTTTGTTATGCTGCTTCGCTGCGATTTCCGCAAGCTGGGCAAGCTGGGGCCGAGAATGATCGCCATTTTTATGGGCTGTGCCATTACTTTAGGTATCGCTTTCTTCGCCCTTTATCCGGTCTTCGCAAACTCCCTGGGCGGTGCTGAGAAAACCTGGGGCGCAACAGCTGCCCTTTACGCCTCCTGGGTCGGCGGTTCTGCCAACATGGCTGCAATGCAGGATGCACTTCCGGTAGATGCCGGCGCTTACTCCTGTGCTTTGGCACTGGATACCGCATGCTATTCCGTATGGATCGCACTTCTTCTCTTCGCCGTAAAATATTCCGGTAAATGGAATAAAGCATGTAAGGCAGATACCTCCGGCCTGGACGCCGTTGCCGCTGCTGCCAATGAAGAAATTGCAAAAGAAGCCAACATCAAACCAACTGCTGCCGACTGGATCTTCTTAATCGGAGTTTCCTTAATGGTTTCCGCGGTTTCTCAGTGGGTTGGCGGTCAGATGAACACAGTATTAAAAGCCAGCGGTTTGGCTTTCTTTGATAAGGGTACATGTACTACCGTATTCGTTACTGTTCTTGGATTAATCTGTGCGATGACACGGATGGGCAAACTTCCGGCAGTCAATGAATTATCTAACGTTTACCTGTATGCCATCGTTGCCTTACTGGCATCTACTGCAACTTTAGTCGATCTCGTAGCTGCACCGATGTGGGTTGTATACGGTATCGCAGTTTTAGCAATCCACATTATCCTGATGTTCTTACTCTCCAAGCTGTTCCATTGGGATCTGTGCATGTGTTCCACCGCCTCCGTAGCCTGTATCGGCGGATCGGCTTCCGCTCCTATCATTGCAACTGCCTATGATGGTTCCTTTGCCGGTATCGGTGTATTAATGGGAGTTCTGGGAGCTGCCGTCGGGAACTTCTGCGGACTCGGCATGGGTGCGCTGCTTCAGTTCTTCATGTAATTTTGAAAAGGAGAATCAATGATAAGCAAAAACAAAACTTCGATTGTTTTTACTGGTGATATCGGATTCGACCGGTACATGGACAGACGTTGGGAGGACGATAACCTTTTGTCCGGACCAATCTTAGACTTCTTTCATAGTGCGGATCACACTGTGGCAAATGTGGAGGGAGCTCTGATTGATGCTGTCGATGACGGCTCCAGAGGTATTTTCTTTCACAGCATGAACCCTGCGGCCACCCGTGTTCTGAAACTCGCTCATGCAGATATCTGGAGTATCGGAAACAATCACACCATGGATGCCGGACGGGAGGGGGTCATCAGCACTAAAAACATCGCAAAAGAGATGGGATGCCGTACCGTCGGCGCCGGCTTAAACGAAAAGGAGGCCTCCGAGCCTGTCTATCTGGAGGAAGCAGGCGGCATCGGCATGATTTGTGTTGCCTACCAGACAGAATGCATCCCGGCAACCTCAACCGAACCTGGCATTTTCCGCTGGGACGCTCTTGACGCCATTGCAGAACGCATTGCCGAGATTAAATCAAAATGCAGATGGTGTATTGTCATCTCCCATGGCGGCGAAGAGTTTACCAGCCTTCCCAGCCCCTATACCCGTGATCGGTACCTCAAATTCCTGGAGCTGGGCGCAGACGTAGTGGTTGGCCATCATCCCCACGTCCCGGAGAACTATGAATTGTTCGATAACGGAAAAGCAATTTTTTACTCGCTGGGGAACTTCATCTTTGATACGGACTATCAACGCGTTCACCTTTACACCGACATCGGAATCCTGCTGAAGCTTAATTTTACTGAAGAAAAGATGGATTTTGATGCCATCGGCATCCGTATCGTACGAGGTGACGAACGAATTGATATAACGCCGCTTCCCGGCATCTTCACCAATATTCCAGCTAAAGAGTACGAGCTGCTTGCTCCTCTGGGCGCGAAAGCGTTTGTGGAAGAAGAACGGAAAAAGATGATCTATCTGGAACCCGAACGCTTTACCGACGCACCGGAGGAGGTTTGGAACCGGTACTTCTTCAGCGAAGAACCGGATGGTTATTTTAAAGATGCTCATATGGACTTTTCCGTTATTCTTCCTTTGGCTGAGAAGGCCGAGGATGGGGAATGGAAAAAGAGCGGGCTGGAGCAGGTGAAGAATTATATTCTGCGACAGTTGTAGGAAGTCTGCTCTAGTACAGTATTGCGTAATTAACAGTGAATAGAGTGCCTGATATCTGCGTCAGGCTATATTCACCGTTAATTGCACAATGCTGTACTAGCTATGAGAGTTTGGTATTGAAATTGTATTAGAAAAAAGCAGAAAGAGCCTGTGGATGTTTTGGCGGTAAAAGCGCTGAATTATCCATAGGCTCTTTTTGCTTTTAAATTAGATGACGCTGCATATGACTTTCATTGATAACGAAATCAATAAATTCTCTGAATGTACCAATATGTTCTGTTTTGGAAATTCTCTCAAGAAGTCCATTGAAATATGCAGTATCAGAAACCACATTCGGTTGTTTTTTATTGTTTCTCTTCTGCTCTATACTGCCCGGAGTCAGGATTACAGTCATGTCCTGTTATATACTTTTTCTCCTTTTCGTACCTTATTTTTTATTCTACCCCAACTTTTTCCGATAGAACACTTCTTTCTAAAACATCATCTCCATCTGCTCCGCCACCTGTATCCGCGACGCAATCACTGTCTCCGCCTCGGTTCCTTTGATATGTTCCGTCCGCACATACTGGACGGAATTTCTGAGACCGGCGGCAACCAGATTCAGGACGTAGATATTGTCAAACCGGTTATAAATGGACTCTCCGCCAAGGCCTGACAGGCAGATAAGCTGCGTGTTGGTCTTCTTTGCCATATCCATCAGCGGCTTTAAAAGATGGACCGCGTTGGTCTGGGCAAATGGATTATCCATGACGAGAACCTTTCCTTCATTTCTGTCTGCGAAGAAATCTGAATCATCCCGCCGCATATAGCAGAGCAGGCTGGAAAGGATGATAAAGGCGGACAAAAAGCCCTCCCCTCCCGAGTTTCTGGCCACATCGGCCCAGGTGATGGGATACTCCCTCTGCTCCTCGATCTTGAAGAGATGAATCTGTACATTTCCAATGCCGGCAACCGTATCATAGAGATGTTTCGTTGTGAGCTGGGTGCCAAAATATTCCTGGGCATTTTCGTTGCGCTCAAACCATTCAATTCCCTGTCTCGTAATCTCGTTCAGAAAGTCATTGATTCTAAGCTGATATACAGTCAAATTTTCCTCCCAGGAAGGAAGCTCAAGGCGGAGCATCTTAATCGGCCGTTCCCTCACGGTGATGGTAGAATTGTGATCGATTTTCCCCAAATTTTCATGGACATCCTTCAGATAATCCTCCAATATCTCTGCAATTCTGGCTTTTTCCTTTTCCACCAGCGAAATATCTACCTCCAGCTTTTCCATCAGGCTCTGATACGACTGTACCGTTATGTTAAGCTGAGCCAATACCTGGGCGGCAATACCTGAAACCTCCAGCATGGCTTCCAGGGGCTTCCGGTAAAATTCCTCCCGGAATACATCCATTCTGAGAATTCGATTGAGCTGCTGTACCATCCGAGCCTTACATTCTCCGGAGGCGCTGATGCTTAAGCGGTACTCCCTGACTGTCTCCCCCTTAAAATCATCAAGCTGTTTCTTATCAAGCAGGGATATATCTGTTTCCCAGCTTATCTCCTCCCGCTGCTCCAAATGATTATACTCGGACAGAGAGGTAATATTCTGCTCATAGCTGTTAATCCTTTTTTCGTGCTGCTCCTGCTGCTGCTTTTTCTCTTTCTCCTGCCAGGAAAGCTCATTCATCTGTGCATCGATATCCTCCGACATAATCTCACTCTGGGGAAGAGGCTCGTCTTTGCCGCAGGTCTCCGCCATTTTCTCTTTTTTCTGCTTCATCGACTGACGCAGCAGCAATAACACTCTGTCCTCCTTATTCCATTCGGAATCTTTCAGGATTTTCTTTTCGCTCCGCTCTTCCAAGACGGATCGCTGGTGGTACTCTTCCTCTCTGCTGTACAGAACCGTCTTCCAGGCTCCATCCTCCAGCTTATACTTATCCCTGAGCCAGGCCAGTTCCTCCTTCGATTTTCCATGGCGTTTTCTGCACTCTAACACCCATCTTTCCAGTTCCTGCTGTTCCATTGAAAAGCCGGCCGTAATGGCCTGATATCTCGCCTCCATCTGTGCATATGCTTCTTCCCGGCCTTCCCCGGTCTGCCAAGGCGCTTCTATCTCTGCAAAATGTTCCGGAAATGTCTCATACACCAGATATTTTTCCCGGTTATCCCGGACCTTCTCTTTCAGATCTGCGGCTGCATTCTCAAGTGTCTGAAGCTGCCGTCTAAGCCGCTCCATCTGCTCTCTGCACACGGCCTTTTGCTCCGACAGGCTGGCCGCCTTCTTTTCACAGCGTTCCAGCTCATTTCTCTCTTCAAGATAGGCTGCATATTCGGATGAAAATTCTTTAAACTCGGATAAACGCTGCGTCTGCCACCTGTCATCATTTTCCAGTTTCTGAATCCGGCCTCTGAACTGCTCCAGCTCCTCTTCCAGGGTTCTGGCTTGTGCGGCCGCAGCTTCGATCTGTCCTTTCAGCTCCTGCTCCCGGCGGCCGTTTTCTTCCAGTTTTTCCTGGTTTTCCTGGTAGGACTCTTTCGTCACCTTCTGGTTCCGTACTTTTTCCTGCTTTTCAAAATAACCCTGATATTCCTCTTGTTTTCTGGAAATGGCACTTTTCAGCTTATCCATCTGATGTGCCTTTTCCTCCACCATACGTTTCAGGGCTGCCTCGTCTAAGAGATTTTGATTAAAATATACGTAAAAATGGATTTTGTTCCATTCCAGAACGGTTCCCGCCTCCTCGCCGGCCCTGCCTTCCAGCTCTTCCCGCAAAAGCATTGGCACCGGAAAGGAAGTATAGACCTCTTTTCCGTCTCCTTTTTCTGTAAAGGAAAGCAGGGTTTTAAGCTCCCTCTTTGAAATCAAAAGTGAGTAAGGCAAAAATGGATGGCGTTTCACCAGCTTCTGGTTTTCGCCCGCGCTTCTGCCGTTTTTTTGCAGCCATTCCATACCGTAAACGCATGGGATTTCCAGCTCCCTCAGCATGGCTTCAAACTCTTTAGGAAGCTCCAGCACCTTTCCCTGGGTCAGGCGTTCGTATTCCTTCTGGCACCGCTCCTCCTCCTGCTCCAGTTCCCGCCTGGCAATCTGGATTTCTTTCAGTTTCCGTCCCGAAGCCTGAAGAATGGCATCCTGCTCAAATACCAGGGAGTCCTTAAGCTCCAGATAGCGCAAAATTTTCCTGCGCTCGGAAAGTTCTTCCCCGTATTCCCGGCCGATTCGAAAAAGCTCTCTCTGTTCTTCGCCGTTTCTTCCCAGCTCCTGCTTTAAATCCTCCAGTCTCCGCTCCAGCTTCTTTTTCTCTTCTGTCTCTGTTTCCTGCTTCTGCCGGAGGGTGAGTCTCTCCTTAATCACATCCTCCAGTGTCTTTTCATAAATTTGAAGAAGGATCTGCAGCGCTCCCGGTTCGTACTCGCCCAGCAGGTTTCGTTTGAGACTCTCTCCATACATTTTATTAAAGCGGTTTTCTCTCTGGTCAAATACTGCGATTCTGGTCTTTTGCCCTGCCATCCTGGAGGCGTAATCTATAATTTGATTCTGCAGCTCCTCCAGCCGCTCTTCTTTTGATTTCAGCGTCTCCCTTACCGTCTCCTGCTCTTTCCGGTTCTGTTCCTGCTTCGCCTCCCAGCTTTTGCAGGCCTCCTGATAGTATTGCTTCAACAGGGAACCTAATCGCTGCCGTTCCGGTTCCAGAGATTCTCCCTTTTTCTTTGCAAGCTCAAACCGTTCCACGGCCTCCAGAAGAGCCCGGCCGTCTTCGTCCGTTTCATCCTGCTGCCTGGCACATTCCAATAAATGCAGACGTTTCTCAGTCTCGCTGCACTCCCGTTTCAGCGCCTCCCGCTCCATATCAATCATATCCCGGCTGCTGCTGTGAAAACGCTCCTGTTTTTCCAGCTCATAATACTCTCCGGATAATTTTTTGTAGAGCAGATACTCCCGCTTTTCCTGAATCTCCTTTATTTCCTGTAAAAGCTTTTCTCTGGCCTCCTCTTCCTCATTTCTCAGACGGCCCAGCTCTGCTCTCAGACCGGCAATCTGATTTTCATGAAATGCCACCCGCTTAAGCGACTCCTCAAATTGAAGGGCCTCCGCCCGGATTTTCTCCCCCTCCTCACAAAAGCAGCGGATGGTATCGCGCCGTTCAATTTTGGAACGGTTATTTTTATACTGCTCCACGTATTTTTCTACGATATTCTGAAATTCTTTCATCCGGTTCCTGTCCCGGTTCAGCTTGCTCTCCACAGCGTCGAGAAACCATTTTTCCACCAGTCCCTTTTCGTCACGGCAGTCGGCAAATAAATCCGAGAGACCGGATTCCTTTAAATTGACCTTCTTAATGATCGTCTCCCACTCTTTATAATTGATCTGGTACTCCTTCAGCTTGTCAAAATACTGTCTCGATTGGGCCTGATTGTTCATATCATAGAAAAAGAAATTGACACTTTTATCGCGTTTCCACGATTCAAATAACTGGCGGCAGGCGCCGAAACTCTTTAGGGTAATCTCTTTCTTCGTCTTTTCCACCACCGGTAAGTGGCTGATATCCAGTAGGCACCGCTCTTTGTATTCACTGATCAGGTTCACAATTTCAAGTTCTTCTCCGGAACCTGTCTCCTCGCCGGAAATCTCCTGCCGCTTGCGCACCATCATTCCGGTCATGACATAGCCGGCCCCCTGATCCAGTGCCCATTCCACCAGAATAAAGGTGGGTCTGCTGCCGGTAAAATAGCTCTCAAAGGGCCTGTCCTTGGCATCACGGTAGCGCTTATGCACGAACGGCGCCGTCATCATCTGCACCAGCACCGATTTACCGCCTCCGTTTCTCAGGGACAAAAGCGTACTATCTCCATTCAAATGAAAGGTTTCATCACTGATTTTTATGGCATTATTATTATAGTTCAGATTAATCAGCCGGATTGCATTTATCTTACTCATTCAACCTCCCCCAATACCTTCTTCACTCTCTGAAAATGATTTTGATTCAACAGATTCCAGTCCATAAAGCTGTCCAGCTTCTTTGTCGTTTTAATCATTTCATCTTCTTCCACGTAATCAATCAGGCCCTGTTTCTGCAAAAAGGTAAGAAGATGGTACAGAAATCCCTCTTTCGTCGTCTTGGCGCGGGAGCCCTTTTCCTCCGACCGCAGCGCCTCATACGCCTCCAGCATATTCGAAAATGCAATCCCCTGCTTCTCTTCCTCCTCTTCTCCCCGGCTCTTTGCCCCCTCTTTCAGGCGCTTTGAAATACAGTTTTGGAGTTCTCCCACCCGCATATATTCCCTGGACTTGGCACTGCTGCCCTGCCCGTCGAAGAATTCCACCAAAAGCGTCAGAATCACAAATTGGGATAAATAATAATCCTTATCCGTGGCATTGGAGCGGCACAGCGCCGCCTTCATCTGGGCTTTGGAAAAGCCCAGAAAGCTGTTGTTCTCCTTGGGTATCAGATAAATCACATTGCCGTACCGTTCGATATGGCAGTCGCTGATTTCACCCTGGGACTTGACCAGGTTCTGAATGGTCTCTTCCTGGGTGTATGCTTTGTATAATCTCAATTCATTGTCTTCCCGCAGCTCATGATGCTCCAGAAGATAATAAAAAATCTCCTGGCTGAGCCTGATATCCTCTATTTCGTATGCCATTATCTATCCTCCCGGATCACCCGCAGCAGCACATTGGAGCAGGCTACCCGCTTTATTCTGCCATCCTCACTCTTTACCCGGCCGAATTCGATCACCTTCCCGTCCTCCAGTCGGTACACCTCAATTCTCTGTATCGGATCGCCCTGCCGGTCTGCCAGATCCAGAAGCATCTCATTCAACTGGAAGCTGTCTGCCTTTTCCCGTATATATTCGCTTCGCTCTTTCCTCAGCGCTCGTATATCAATCTGCTGGTTCTTGATTAATTCCACCATGATTTCTTTAAAAATTTCTGTATTGGGAATCAGCCGCTCCCGGTCCGCCGATTGTTCCTCATCCTCCGGCAGCCTGCTGCTGATTTCCTCCAGCGTTATCTCTCCCTTTTCCGACGCCAGCTCCAACAGAAAAGATAAGCTGCCCTCATACCGTTTCAGCTTTTCCCGAAGCCGTCTTTCCTGCTCCTCCTGCCACGCATCCTCATCCAAATCCAGAAGCTCCGTCTCCTCCTCTTCCCGGCGGCGGCGTATGGGCTTCTGGATCTCAAGCGCTTTATTCAGGTTATAAATTTTATCCGGATCCTGTCCAAACAGCGGACGCAAAAACAGATCCATCCGCTCCATAATCTCCGGTTTCTCCAGCACCTTGTCGTAAAATGCGCTTCGCAGCGGAAAACGTTTAATCAGAGACATCTGTGAAAGCTGCTCCAACTCCCTTGTATACAGCGCCTTTAAATCAAAATGGCCATTTAAAATTCTTTGATGCTCGTCAATGGTTCTGGTCAGATAGCTCTCGATTTCCCTTAGATTTTTAAGCTTCTCCTCTTCTTCCGGAGTCAACCTTCTGATATTGATTTTCTCCTTTTCCAGTTCTCTGGCCCGCGCCTTCACAAGCTCTCTGTAATCCTGGAATTTCTGGTTGGTATCGCTGATCGTATCGAGATTTTCATCTAAAATATCTCCATACTCCGCCACAGAATAATTCAGCGCATTCCGCCTTACCTTGCCCATGGCCTCCTGGATCTTCTGGAGCTGAATCCGCAGCAGATTAAATACATTCTTTATCTCATCCACCGCTTTATCATAGCTCTGCTTTTCCAGGTGCATCTTAAAAATCATCTCATGGATGGTCAGCTTCATGTTGCTCTCCATCTCCAGCGTTCCCAAAAGCAGGTTATAGCCGTCATCAGTCAGGTAATAGGAGGTGCGCTTCACCTCATCCTCCACATACACAATCCGATTGGCCACATAGCTGATATTCATAATCTGATACGCCTTCTGCTCAAAATTATAGCCATCAAAGTACATGGCCTTCCCTTCATTGGACAGAACAACATTTAAAATAAAATCGCCCAGGCTCTTGCAGTCCTCATAGGCCATATCCTTTTTTAAATACTCCATATTCAGTTCATCAATAAAAACGCCGATGTCGTCTTTTGTGCAATATTCTTCCTTTAAAGACTGCTCCATGATATATAGAAGGACTGCAAAGATTAGGTTAATCTGCTCATCCGCCCGTACAAACCCGTATTTCTGCCAGGTGGTTTTCTGCAGGCTGCCCTGTAAAAGAACTGCATAAAGACCAACATGTTTCATTCGTTTGGGAAAATGCTTTAAAAAATCATACCGCATTCTGATACCACCCTTTTTCTCTGTCTCTTTGCTCCTGGAGCGTGTTTGAAAATTGCTTTCTGTCAGCTGTGCGTCACACTTTGTGGGAGATTAACACGCTCCAGTCCGCCAAAATCCCTGATATTCAAGATTTCCTGCGGAATATACTGCTCACTTTCCAGTATTTTCTTCATTTGCTCCACTGCGCTTTGGGGGAAACAGGCGAAAAACTGTCCTGTGAGATTCCGGTTTTGCTGCTCTTTTGTAATCGGAAGCAAAACGCCTTCTGCTTTTTCAAGCATTCTTAAATAGCCCGGCATAAATGGACGAATCGAATATTGGTCCCCAAAAAGCTGCTCCAGTTTCTCATATATCCCGATTCCCTCATAGTCTAAATCGCCAAAATAGTAAATCTGATTCTGCCTGTTCTGCATATATGGCTCCGCACAAATCGAAAAGTCCTGGAAGGATTTTAAGATTCCCTTTCCGGCCCCATAGATCAATGTCCCGATTTTCATGCCCAGAATGGTATCTTTGCCCTCCAGCAAATGCCTTCTCATGCTGTAAAAGGTATCCTTATTTTCCAGCAGTAGCAGATTTTGCGGCACCTCTCTCGTATGGGTATAACAGGGCATCGGCTCTGTAGTCTCATAATAATTCAAAAAGTCAGGGGAAATTCCGCAGTTTTTCAGAATCCTCATTCCCTGGCCCCTTTTTAAAAATTTTTCCTGACCCCAGATTTCAAAACTCCGTTCATTGATTGATTCTGTCTGATTTAACAGCTCTCTTCGTTCTGTCAGGAATCCATTCAGCATCCGCACCCACTCCCTGTCTTTTTCATAGAGTGACAGGTTCTTTAAGTAGTAATCCGGGGAAATCAGGGGCGTCAGCCCGTAGATTAATTCTTCCTTTAAACACCCGTAATCTTTTTCCTCCTCCGTGACCCAGTACCGCAGATAAAGCGCCGGTTTCTTTCCGTTGATACAGGATGCCTTCACCGGACTCAGTCTCCCGGAGGAAATTTCAGACAGAATATGGCGGTACAGAGCTTCATATGTTTCAAATTTTCCGTTTTTTTCTATTTCTTCTAAAGTGATTCGCTTCATGGCTGATGGCTCCGATGAGTAGTTTTCGTTACGGTCTCGTTATTGTTTGATTGTATCATGAAATATTTTGACAGTCTATATTTCTGGATGCTTTCTTTTCATTCCCCTTTTATGGTTGTTGGAAGAAACCAAATATGATAAATTAAACATAGCGTTAGAGCGTGTTTGAAAATTGCTTTTCGTCAGCTGTGCGTCACACTTTGTGGGAGATTTGG
>NZ_KE993033.1:17941-60386 GCF_000466485.1 [Clostridium] symbiosum ATCC 14940
AAATATGCCGCGAAGTGGGGCGTGCAGATGGCGGAAATGAATTTTCAAACAGGCTCTAGCAACTGAAAATACAAAGATAGAAAAGGAAAGAGGTATTCTATATGTCTGACAATACAAAGATTGGTTTTATCGGTTTCGGCAATATGGCCCAGGCCATAGCGGACGGGCTTTTATCTAAAAATGCGGCTGCCGCTGAAAATATCTTCGCCTGCGCCGCAAACTGGGAGAAGCTCTGCCGTAATACAAAAAAACGCGGGATTATTCCATGCAGGGACGCAGCAGAAACAGCGGTAAATTCGGATATCGTTATCCTGGCCGTCAAGCCTTATATGATGGCGGATGTGACGTCAACTGTTAAAAGCATCCTGAAAGATAAAATCGTTATATCCGTGGCCGCCGGCTATCCATTTGAAAAATTTGAAGAGATCCTGCTGCCGGGCACACATCATATCAGTACCATCCCCAATACTCCCGTATCGGTCGGAGAAGGTATTTTTATCTGCGAGAACCGCCATTCCCTGTCTGACAGTGAACTTGCTCTGGTAGAAAACATATTTTCCAAAATTGCGCTGATGCAGTTTGTCGATACAAATCAGCTTTCCATTGCCGGTACCGTCAGCGGCTGCGGCCCCGCCTTCGCCAGCATGTTTCTGGAAGCTCTCGCCGATGCCGCCGTCATGCACGGGCTCACGAGAGACACCGCATACAGCCTGGCCGCCCAGATGATAGCAGGAACCGGAAAGCTCCAGCTCAAAACGGGCGCGCATCCGGGGGCTATGAAAGATGCCGTCTGCTCTCCCGGCGGCACCACAATCAGAGGCGTAGCCGCACTGGAACGCGGCGGACTGAGAGCTGCCGTGATAAATGCGGTGGACGCAGCGGAATATTGCTGAACACAGCTCTGCGAGTATCGCGGGCAGTAATAGCGGACCACGTATAAAAAGTGTGTATAAATATTCTATTTTTCGTAAGAATGCTTTAGATACTTTTTATACATTGGTCAAACATTGGACACAAATATCCGGTATGATTATCGTATCAATCAAATGGAGCCAATGATTAAAAACAGCGCGCACAATGTCGTTGGCTTCGACTAACAATAATTCAAATTCAGATAGATTTCTGAAAGCATTTTATCCCCCCGGCTTTCAGAAAAAGAAAGAGAAGTACAAGGGCTATCTGCCCCTGTGCTTCTCTTTCTTTTTCTGCTGTTTGAGTTCAAACTGACGCTGCTCTTCAGCCTCCTTCTGTTCCCGGCTGATAATCCTGCGTTCTGTTTTCACCGCTTCCCTCTGCATCTGCAGCGCCTGCTGTGATTTTGTCCCGATACCGACGGCAGCCGTCTGCCTTCCGGCCTCTTTCTGCCTTCTCTTCGGGCTGCGCCGCATCTCTCTCAGAGAAAATTCCACAGCCGGACTGAACCGTAACCTGTAGTAATTTTCCATCAGAAATCCGTACACTTCATAATCCTTCGGCTCTGCACCGAACGGAAACTTGCACACGGACAATCCATTCTCCGTGACTCGTTCCAGAACACCAATCCAGAACGGATCCTCGAAAAGCACTCGCATGGTTACCGATACTTTGTCCATAACAATTCCTCCTTAAAATGTAATGAACAAAGAACGGACGACCAAGGAGGAGGGTTACTGACAGCAGTTTCACGAATATTGTCTGCTGCGCCCGGACTACCTACCGGGGCTGTGTTTTTATCTTTGCTGTTTTCATACTATCTGTTTTTCTGTCGCCTGTCAAGAACGGTATGTTCCGGCTAAAAATTAAATTCATTCTCCCACGCAAAGTCCGCAGATTCTTCCCTGCTCTTTGGCCAGTGCCCGCACCATTCCGGCACCTTCGGAGACTCCACCCTGTCCATGCTGGGCGTATATGGCTTGATATCCAGCACGGGCGTTCCATCGTTGGCATCGGTATAGTCAATTCTTATAATACCGTTTTTCAAATCCAACTGCAGTACCTCTGCCGCAGTCAGTGCAAGCGGATTGGGGCGGACAGGGGATCTGGTTGCAAATATCCCCATTATCCCGGGGGCGTTCTTATAAGGCTGCTCTGCTTCCAAAATTGCCCTTGCCGCTTCGTTATCGCATTCACTGAACCACCAGATCACATTGATGTGGCTGAATCCGTCCAGAGCCTGCAGAGCCGGACGGTATTCCGGCAGGATTTCAATCCAGGCTCCATTGTCATTGTTACAGATTGTTCCGATAGGATTTACATTGCAGGTTGTCATATTATTCCCTCCATTTATTTGTTGTAAATCCAGTGTAGGCCCTGACACCGTGTGAGAGTCAAGGCATGCCTTAAAGCATTCCTGTTCACGGCCCTGCTGAAAACGAAGCCCGTAAACAGTCGCCTTAAATCTTCTCTATCGGAATCTGTATTTCCACCAGATAATTCTCCGGCTCTGCCTCATTCCAGGGCCCCCGGTGGACAATCTGTCTGTTCGGACCGCTCATCCTGTATCTGCCGTCCTCCTGAAGCCACCCGGCAAAAGACAGATAAGCTCCTGCAATATTAGAAAATGCCCCGTAAACCATTGTGGAGGCCATAAACGGCACAGGTTCTGTTATACGGTACGTAAAACCTTCCGTATTTTCCCCCGCCGTTCTGACGGCGGCGCACAGTTCAACATCAACGTCCTTTTCTTTATACTCCGTGTCATGGTAAATCGAAAAAGTTACACCTGATACGGGTATCTGATGTTTTGCGGCATATCTGCTCATTTCCTGCCACATATCACCTTCTGCATAATAGTCCGGTATGATTTTCCTCAGGGAAAGAACGTGACAGGCAGGGATGGATTTTATCGAGACATTATAATGCATTCCGTTTTTCCTGCCCTTCAGGATTTCACATTTTGCCAGCTCGATTTTCTTTAGTTTTTCCTGCTCCGCCCGTATAGACTGCTCAATTTCCGTATATTTTCGGGAAAGCAGACCTGCAATGGCAGTATCGTCTGCATTGTCTAAGGCCGCGGCAATTTCGGCAACATTAAAACCGCTGTCCCGGAGATAAATAATTTTATTCAGTATGGGAATCTGCGCCGACGAATACATTCTGTAACCGGTCCAGGCATCGGTTTGAGCCGGTTTCAGCAGTCCTGTCTCGTCATAATACCGGAGCATCCTGATTGATACCTGGGTCAATTTGGAGAATTCGCCTATTTTAAACATGTCCTTCCTCTGCCCATTTTCTGCACTGTGTCAGGCGGGGTTCCGGGTCATACCCCTGATCTTTTCCCATCTCAGCCAGCATCGTACATGGAAAATCGGGACATTCGCCGCAGTGGTTCAGTTCCTTTCCCTCGCTGCAGACTTTCACTTCACAGACTCCGCCCCAGAAGGTTTTTTCCATATTAATACAGCCCTTACAATGTACCTTCTCTCTTCTTTCACAACTCTCACAACAAACTCCGCATCTCGATTCGAACATCATGTTCCTCCTTTGTGTTTAAAAATCACCTTTATCTACAGTAATTATTTCTCCTCCTCCAGATATTCCTCCCGGAATCCCTTCATCCATTTGGCAAGTGCATCGAACAGCAGATACTGCTGCTCCAGTATTGACCTTCCGGTCAGCGGCACATTCGTTCTCTCCGCCTGCTTGTCCGCAACGGTTTTTTGCATGACCTCAATTTCCTGTTCCATGCGCCCGGTCAGCTCTCTGCGTTCCTGCTCAGAAACGAGATTGAGGCTCATGATGACTGCATTAAAGTCCAGAAAAAGCCGGATTGGCTGCCGGGCCGTCTCCTCCATCAGCTTCAGAAAAAACTCTTCTCCTGTCTCTGTGATCTGATAAACCGTCTTTTCCGGCATCTTTCCCTCTTTAACGGTCTTCCCTCTGATATAGCCTTTTTCCTCCATTTGCACAACTTTTTTGTAAATGGACGGAGTGCTGACCTTTACCCATTTGGAAATATTCCGGTACTCCACGTTCTTCTGCAATTCATAGGCGCTCTGAGGCTGCGCCTTAATCATTCCCAGTACGATTAAATCTATGGCTGCCATTTCTCATCTCCTGTTCTTATTCATTTACCGTTATTTTTATTTCAGCTTCTTTATACTTTATAATACTATAAAATATACCATTGTTCAAGTCTAAATTTATTCCCGTTTTGTTGTCAATCTGCTTGACTCTCACCCAGCGTCATAGTTTATCCTATATTAAGAGCACTGGATGGGCCCCTTCGAAACCAGTGTAATCAAGATAAAAGGAGGCATGCTATGAACACGATAAAGGAAGTAAGCAGAATAACCGGTGTCAGCCCACGCACACTGCACTATTACGATTCAATCGGACTGTTAAAACCGGCCCGGGTCACTGAATCCGGATACCGCCTGTATGATGAAGCTTCGCTGGAACGCCTGCAGCATATCCTGCTGTTTAAAGAACTGCGCTTTCCCCTCAAAAAAATAAAACAGATTCTCGATAGTCCTGACTTCGACCGCAATCTGGCCCTGGAGCAGCAGCTGAACCTGCTTCTGCTTCAAAAGGAGCATCTGGAAAACCTGATTGACCTGACCAGGGGTATCCGTATGACGGGAGTTAAAAATCTTGATTTTTCTGCATTTGATGCGAAGAAAATAGATGAATATGCGGCACAGGCCAAAAC
The DNA here is from genome assembly GCF_000466485.1 of [Clostridium] symbiosum ATCC 14940. Classification (GTDB taxonomy): domain Bacteria; phylum Bacillota; class Clostridia; order Lachnospirales; family Lachnospiraceae; genus Otoolea; species Otoolea symbiosa. The sequence continues at coordinate 22,572 of NZ_KE993033.1, forward strand.
TGCCTGGGGAAAATCCGCTGCTTATCGTGAATATGAGGAAAAAATGAAGAATAGAAGCGAAGAAGACTGTACGTCCATAAACCAGTCTTTCATGGAATTATTCAGTGAATTCGGCAGGCTTAATGCCTTGTCCATTCTCCCGGATTCTGATGAAGCCCAGAGCCTGGTCGAACAACTCATGCAATTTATCACGGAAAATTTTTATTCCTGCACGCCGGAACTGCTTCAATCTCTTGGGAGGATGTATGGGGGCGGCGGCGGATTCACTGAGAGTATTGACAAAAAAGGAGGCAGGGGAACTGCTGATTTTACTTCAAAGGCTATCGATATCTATGCTGACAAGCACTCCTGCGGCTAATGAGGAAACGATAACTGCATGCTCCGCGCACAGGTCACCGCCATCAATACAAAGGGCTCCGGTTGAGGGACCGGAGCCAGGTAGGATAGGCAGGGTGATTATTCATCCCATATCTGTTAAACGTTTGAGAATTCTATTTGTAACGGTATTTTTACTAATTTATTAATTTTATTTTGTAAATTGACTTCCTCTTTCTTTCCGGTTACACTGAAATTATATCATTTATATTATCATATATGCAATAGTAAATTCAGAAAGGAAAGCCCTGCACAGAAACTGCAAAAAACGCAGTTGCTTGTGGTGAAAAGTTCACTTTTCATTGCGTCGCACCGTGTAACTCGGGATTTTCGTACATAATATACACGAAAACACCTCGCAGAATATGGGCCGTGAATAGTAACATATGAGACTCTCTTTATTTCGAAAAGCGGCAATTTATTCAAGCCTTGCATTTTCCTTATTCGCCTTATCAGGCTGCAGCGCAGAATCAGTGCAGCAGGATGAAGCTTATTCCCGTTCCGCTGCGGCTGTGAATAAAGCCCCGGAAGGACCTGTAACAGTAACTTCCCCCTCTCCCGGTATAAATTCCGGTTCCGGCCAGAGCGTGGAAAACAAAGACGGCTTCTCTCTCATCACTCCTGACGGCGTTTCTCTTCAGGAGCGGATACAGACACCCGGGGGGTATGCCAGGACGGTATCAGAAGACGGCAGCTTTGACTGGTATGTCAGGAATTATCCGATGGAACCGGACGGTTCTCCGATTCTGCTTTATGACGGCCGTTTGAAATCACGGCAGGATGTGGGGATCGCCACATTCTCCCTTCCGGTCATTTCATCTGCCGATCTTCAGCAGTGTGCCGACTCCGTTATGCGCATGTATGCCGAATATTACTGGCACACCGGACAATATGATAAGATCCGTTTTCATTTTGTCAGCGGGTTTCTGTTTGATTATCCCACATACCGGGACGGGGGACGCGTAAAATTCGACGGCAGCACGGTAAAATGGCAGAATTCGGCTTCATACAATGACGCCTATGAGGCCTTTGAAGATTATCTCTACATTACCTTCGCCTATTCCAGCACCTTGTCGATGGAGGGGGAATCCGCCCCCGCCGATATAAACGATATCCGGATCGGGGATATTTTCCTGAAAGCCGGAAGTCCCGGCCACGTTGTGATGGTGGCCGACGTCTGCGAGAATGCAGAGAGAGAAAAAGCCTTCCTGCTGGCCCAGAGTTATATGCCGGCCCAGCAGTTTTATGTCCTTAAAAATCCGCTTCATGACAATGACCCCTGGTATTACCAAAAGGAAGTTTCCTATCCCTTCTCCACACCTGAATACACATTTTCGGAAGGCAGCTTCCGGCGTCTGAATTATATAGATTAAGATTATATAGGAAAAAACGCCGTTTCACGAAGATATACTCGAGATTTTCACGAAAACCTGTGAAAACGCCTCGCGGAATACATCATGGCTGAACTGTTACGGATTAAGAGCAACGGATCACCCCTGCTGTACTCCGTCGGATGATTTTACCTGTCCTCTGCTTAGGCCGCGGGCGCCCAGCCGGTTCATCCTCTCTGTCATCGTGAACATCCCTGCGACAAACAGCAGCAGGTAGAACGGATAAAGTCCGATACCGGCCCGCTCCGACACAAAGCCGAAGAGGGGAGGCATGAGTGTGGTCCCCACATAGGCGCAGGCCATCTGCATCCCCATGACCGACTGTGAATATTTCGCACCGAAGTTCTCCGGAGTCGCGTGAAGAAGGCTGGGATAGATCGGTGCGCAGCCGGCTCCGGTCAGGATTAAACCGGCAAGCGTCGCCGCATTCCCCATCGGAAGCAGGAATAACAACACACCGGAGGCTGCAAAAAACTGTCCCAGGCGTACCATATTTTTATCGCCAATCCGGTCGGTGATAAAACCGCAGACAAAACGGCCGATTGTAATTCCCAGATAGAACAGGGAGGCCCACTTTGCCGCCGTGCCGGCGCCGATTCCTTTATGCAGAACCATATAGCTGCCGGCCCACAGCCCGGTCGTGGCTTCAAGGGCGCAGTAACAGAAAAAGGCCGTAAGGATGGCTTTGGCTCCGGGCAGCTTCAGGGCCGATTTCAGACTGATTTCTTCATATTCCTGCTCTGTATTTCCATCGCTGCCATTTCCGGTTCTCCACAGTGAAAGGGACAGAAGCAGAATGATGACAAGAACAACCTGAATCACTCCGACGGCCTGATAACCTGAATTCCATCTCTTTCCTCCTGCCAGGCATAAGCCCATGATATAAGGCCCGGTTGTCGCGCCAATCCCCCAAAAACAGTGGAGCCAGCTCATATGACGTGATTTATAATGAAGGGCTACGAAATTATTCAGAGCGGCGTCCACGCTCCCCGCTCCTAGTCCATAGGGTATCCCCCATAAACAAAGCTCTGCAAAGGAATGTGACGCGGAAAAACCAAAAAGGGCCGCTGCCGTCATCGAGGCGCTCACCACCGTCACGAAACCAGTTCCGAATTTCCTGATCAGTTTATCGCTGAACAGACTCGACACAATGGTGCCTCCCGCGATAATCATGCTGATAACCCCAGCATAGGATACCGCCACATTTAACTCACCGTACATGGACGGCCATGCCGAACCAAGCAGTGAATCCGGCAGTCCGAGGCTGATAAACGCAAGGTAAATGATAATGAGTAATAATTGAAACATATTGTCCTCCCGGAGTATTCGCATATTTTTTCACACCACGCTCCTTCCCGGCATGATGTGAACAGCAGCTATAAAGTTACTGTTCACACGGTTGTGTTCCGCGAGGCGTTTTCGTGCGTATTCTGCACGAAAATCCCGAGTTACACGGCGCGCCGCTTTTTGGCGGGGTGTGAACAGTAACGCTATAAAGCTATGTTATAAGAATACCGACTTTTTTCACTTGATTCTACATAAATCCGGACATATAATATAAAAATACCGACTGATTTTAGCATTACTATTCTCGGCCCTGCTGAAAAACGCTGTTCCGCGAACAGTAAGATTGTAATTCCAAAAAAGGAGGTCTGAATGGGACTGAAAAAATGCGGTCTTAATCTGAGCCGTGACAATAAAGAACTGAAGCCGCACGGTACTATCGATTTTCCCTGTGCCGGTTATTCTTCCTGCTACAGGGACAGTGAGGATGATATCATACCGTGGCACTGGCATCCGGAGTTAGAAATACTTTATATAAAGTCCGGAAATCTGAAATTAAAGCTGCCCGAAAAAACCTTCCACCTGACTCCGGGAGATGGATTTATCGTCAATTCGAATGTCCTGCATTATGCCGTGGCAGAACCGTTATGCGAGCTTCATTCAATCGTATTCAGCCCTCTGCTGATAACCGGCTGGGAGGGCTCCGTCTTTGCGGAAAAATATATCGGCCCGCTGGTCCGCTGTCCCTCCTTTGACGGATGCAGTCTTAATTGTCTGTTCCCCGAACCGGAGATGTTTGAAAACCTGTTTACGGCGGCGTTTCACGCTCTCGCGGAAGATCTTCCGGGATATGAATTTACATTGAGGGAAGCTCTCTCCAAACTGTGCTATGCCCTCTGCCTCCGGTTCGGACCTGAAACCGGTGATGACTGCCCGGCTCCTTCTCCAGACGCAGAGCGTCTGCGCAGAATGCTGGATTATATCCACTGCCATTACAGCGAGCCGCTGAAGCTGTCCCAAATTGCAGAAGCCGCCGATATCGGCGAAAGAGAATGCCTGCGTTGTTTCAGCCGGATGATACAGGTATCGCCAATTCAATACCTGCTCAAATACAGAGTGAACCAAAGCGCTTCCCTGCTGCTTCGGGAACCGGGCAAAAACATTACCGCTATCGCAGGCGGGTGCGGCTTTGACAGCCCCGGCAATTTCTCCCGGATATTCAAACGCTATTATAAATGTTCACCAAAAGAATACAGAAGCAGAAATAAGGAATGATACATCCCTCTTTCCGATATATTTTAATAAACATTTCTGAAATGGACTTTTGTATCTCTATGAAAAAGCTTCTCAAATTCAAAGGCAAAAGGCTCCGGACCCCAGACATCCGCTCCCGGCTGCCTCACGTCGGCAATCACCCGCTGAAAAGCCATTTTCCCAAAATTACGGCTGGAAAGATACCTCGAAATCTTTTAACAAAAAACGTTTTGACAAGAAAAGTTTTAACAGGAAAAGTACTGCCGACCGCAGCCATTTTTGCCCTCTCCTTCTTCATCGGCCGGGCGGCTGCCCAGACCGTGGAGCCTCACCGTTCTGCCAATCTGGCTGTGGAATCCCACCGCAGCTCCCCGGCCAAAGAGGTAGGAGACGTCATCACCGCTTCCGCCGACGGCAACTGGGGCCTGAGTTTCCAGACCGAGGGGCAGGCCCCCATCGGAAACGCAACCGCCGATTACCTCAAACAATACAATGCCTACTATGTCCAGAATACGCAGGATAAGGTGATTTACCTGACCTTTGACGCAGGGTTTGAAAACGGCAATACTGCCGCAATCCTGGATGCATTAAAAAAACACAATGCCCAGGCCACCTTTTTCCTGGTCGGGAATTATCTTCAGACCAGCCCCGATCTCGTAAAACGGATGGTTGCGGAAGGCCATAATGTCGGAAACCATACCTTCCACCATCCGGACATGTCCAAACTTTCCACAAAAGATTTATTTGAAAAAGAACTGACTGATCTGGAAACCCTTTATGAGCAGACCACCGGCCAGCCCATGAAAAAATATTACCGGCCGCCCCAGGGCAAGTACAGTGAAAGCAACCTGAAGATGGCCAGTGATATGGGATATAAGACCTTCTTCTGGAGCCTTGCCTACGTGGACTGGTATGAAGATAAGCAGCCGACAAAAGAAGAGGCCTTTAAGAAGCTGCTCGGACGCATCCATCCGGGCGCAGTCGTTCTCTTACATAGCACCTCCAAAACAAACGGGCAGATTCTGGATGAACTGCTGACGAAGTGGGAGGAAATGGGGTATCATTTTGGGTCGTTGGATGATTTGGTTGCAGGGCAGTGAGGATAATGGATGAATTGAAAATCAGATGTGATTAGGTGAATGGTAAGATCTTGTTCTGCTGGGATGAGATATGTGAAACTGAAAAAGGGTATCGTACAATCATTTATTTGGTGATTATACGATGCCCTTATTTTTTAATTGAAAAGCTGCAGTGAGGCTTCTTCCAGAGCTTCTTTAGAAAGATTCCCAGCTTGAATGGTGCATGATGTTTCGTTATCAGAGAGCTGGAGGTCAAATTCCTGACCATCCAGTAACAGATAGCCAAATGTATAAGGCTGTTTCAGACTGAGTCTCTTGACATGTATCATTATTTTATCTGCTAGTTTTCCAAAGCCACATTCACTTTATATAACCTCTTAATTACCTTTCAAACTTATCATTGTACGCTTTATCCCCTCATATATATCCCAATGTGCTTTCCATCCCAATTTCTGTAATTTGGAAGAATCTAAAAGTGCCTTTGTTGCTTTCGAATAACCAACTTGTTCTGTCTGATCTGGAAGTTCAAATACCACTTTTGTCCCTGCAACTTCTGCAATCATCGTTGCCAAATTTCTCAGCGTAATATCAGAGCCTTTGTCTGCAATATTATAGGCATTTCCGCACTCTCCACATAAAAGAACCGTCAAAAGCCCTGATACCGAATCAGCCACATAGTTATAGGAATAAAGCTGTGTTCCTTCGCTTTTTAAAACGATATCTTCCCCTTCAATTCCCTTTTTAATAAATTGGGAAATTGCTTTTGTATCTGTTTGAAGCATCGTCGGACCGTATGTTCGTGAAAGGCGCGCCATCACAATATCCATACCATACTGCTTTCTATAAGCCTGACAAAGCGCTTCCCCCGTCCGTTTACTCTCCGGATAACCTGCACGAAGTGTATTGCAATCTATATAACCGCAATAAGATTCTTCAAAATAATCAGTATCTCCCCTGTTTTCACCATAAACTTCCACACTAGATGCAAAGAGGAATCGACAATCGGACTTTTTTCGTGCATATTCCAACAGATTACGGGTTCCTATCACATTTGTTGTAATTGTTCCTATAGGATCTGTAGCATAAGAAACAGGATGCGTATTACTTGCTGCATGAATTACATAATCCGCTTTCAGGATTTCTTCACCTAATCTCTGATTAATATCATGAGATATAAAAGAAAAAAAATCTGAATTCCAGTAATCTGAAAATGCTTTCCGGGCAGCTTCTTCCTTTCTCCCCATTGCCAATACTCTAATACCAATTTGTTTTTCCAGTAACACATGAATTAAAAAATTTCCAATCATGCCGCTGGCGCCGGAAATCAATACCGTTTTATCCTGCAATTTTTCCCATGGTAAGTCTAAATCTTTTACATATTTGACATCATCAATAAATTTTATCATTTTAGCCACGTATCCTTTTCTAATTTAAGGTATGCCTTAAACATCTCTAAGTCATCCTTTGTTGTCAGCTTGATATTACGGTCGGAACCCGCTGCAAAATACAAAGTTTCTCCCAAGTCAACCATCATTGTATTTGTATACGAGGAACCGTAGATACCGATTTCTTTTTCAAATGCCTCATGATAAGCCCAATCCAGTTTTCCAAAATTATAGGCTTGCGGCGTTGACACCCGGCGAAGTGTCTCGCGTGGAATATATTCATTTGTTGATTTATCGTCTTTTACCCTAAAAATTTGTTCATTATAGGGTAGAGAGGTGACCGCATTACCGTACTGTTTACATTTTACAATCACATCTGACAAAACTGTGTCATCAATCATTGGCCTAATACCATCATGAATAATTACAACATCATCTTTTGAACATTTTCCTTCCAGATTATAAACACCATTTCGTATAGATTCCTGCCCACTGTTTCCTCCGGAAACAACCCATTTTAATTTCGTAACATTAAACTGCTTCGCATAAGCCCATAAAATATCATGCCAGCCATCCAAACAAACTACCTCTATTGCATCAATTTCTGGATGACGCTGGAACCCTTCCAATGTATAGATCAAAATTGGCTTATCGTATACATTAATAAACTGTTTTGGTATATCCTGATTCATACGATGGCCACTGCCGCCAGCAATAATTAATGCTATATTCATAATCATTTTCCTCTTTTCTACCCTATTTCAAAAACAATTTTTCTTTTACAATACCTTCTCGTCAATAATAATGCTCCCGCCCAACAGGCAATCAATGTACACCAAAATGGCATATGCATTAGAAAACTAATGCCCCCAATCGCTTCTGCTCTAGGCATAAATAAAATTCCATGTATGCATGATAAAAAAAATACAGACTGTATAATTCCTTTTCTTGAAAATTCAATTACATAAATTAAAAAAAATCCTAAAATGCAACTAAAAATTATAATTCCAATATATTTATAATCTGCGTAAACCTCCAATAAAAAAGAAGAACCGCATCCGTGTCCTTCTAAATACTCTTCTTGCAATAATACATATGATAGATGATGCGCCATGCTATTTCCGTGCGTCGCTTTTAAAATATTATTTCCCGTTCCAAGACCTGATGTTCCAGAAACCAGTTGCCCAATACTTCCATATCGGAAATAGTCTATAATTCCTCCAAAGGTATAATTTACCCACTGAATATCCGGAAGTTTATCCAAAGCTCCTAATCCACTGCAAAGCCAAGAAAATGTTACTCCTTGTTTAAATACCAAGTCTATAATGATCTCTGAAGCACTTGAAAAAGTATCTGAAATTCCTTCACGCAAGTAATTAATCATACCAAGAAATATGAGACCAGTTGGAATGCAACAAATCATTAGCATTTTTTCAAAATAGCCAATCCATTTTTCTTTACTCCCATAATAATCACGCACAACATAATAGATTAAAGCAAATATCGTATTTAATACAATGGGGTTACGTTCTCCAACAATAAGGGATGGAACAGCAGATAAAATATATAATACTAACGGTACAAATGTATGTTTTTTAGAGGGCAATGTGGCCAAATAAAAATACAAGCTAAATTTAGTAAATGTAGAAATAACGTAAATAATATACGGATACTGACTTTTAAATGAAACATAGTAATCAATATATGTATGACCACGCATAAAAATAATTTTTTCCCATCCTAACATCAATGTAGAAATCATAGATATAAAAAAAAGTATTTGCGAAACAACCCTCACTGAATACAAATAGATCCTTTTGTATTCGGAATCTACAAATTTCATATATTTATGCTGCTTTAATAAGACCTGATTTCCAACCATTGCACCAATTTCCAAAAATAACAAGGCCAAAAAAATTATGACTAGTGCTGTAAATGTATCTGCTCCGGTATAATAATGTTCTATAGAATAATTAAACCAATCCTCTCCTCTAATGAAACTAATCAATGGTCTTCCTAAAATAAAAACAAAAAAAGTAATATGAAAGAAAAAAAACAGGATTCTTCTATGAATGTTCAAAAAAGAATATGATAAATTGGACACCCAAAGTGCAATTATACTTATTAAAAAAAAATGATACTGATTTGTGGTAACTAAAAATAAAAATAAAAATATGGCTGAACAAATAATTGAAAAATACTGCATGGCAGTCCATAGTTTATATATTTTTTTCATGATCTTCCTCTAATTTTCATTGGTGTTTTAAGAGCAATCTTTAAACAAAGTCCGAAATCTATAGGTAATACCTAGCCTCGTAACCAACAAAATTCCTTCTGAAATAGCACGAGAACAAGCTATATTGATAATTGTAAATTTCCCTGTAGCAATCAAAAGTAGAATCAACACTACTTGAACAAAAGCTGCAATAACAGTTGTCATACTAGTTTCTTTTTCTTTTCCAATAGCTCCTAATACTGGCCAGCCAAAAAGAAGTGCTGGAAAACTGATAAATGCCAATGGTAAAAGTGCTCGTAATATCGGTACTGCTGCTAAATATTTTTCACCACCAAGAATATTCATAATAATATCTGCCAAAAACCATAACGCCACACAACCTGTAAATACTAAAGGGAGGCAAAGCGTTAGTATTTTTTTAATAAATTTAATTTTTGGTTCTCTAATCATATATGGATATATACTATTTGAGATCGGGGAATATAATCGTTGTAATACAATAATAATTTGTAGAGAAATACTCCATAAAGCCACTTCTGTTGCGGGCAAAAATGCTCCAATTAATAATGTGTTCAATGCCGTAAATGCTGTAGATGAAATATCAGATATCCAAAAGACAAAAGCATTTTTTAACGAATGCCAAATATCTCTTTTGCATGAAATCCTTAGTTTTATTTTATATTTAAATAATATTTCACCAAGCGAAATACCGGCAGCAATTCCTGTTGCAATAAGATTCAATACTGGAATTAATAAAAGGTCTTGATCCCCGTGGACAAGGAAAAAAGTTAAAACCGTTGCAACTGACTGCATTATTACGAATCTTATTGTCAGAATATGCATTTCTTCTATACCTTGAAAGAAAAAATCCAACAAAAAAATGGATAATGTGTTACTCATAAATGAAAAAATCACATATTGAAAATTCTCCCTTAATATGGGGATAAATAAACACAATAATAACAATAATGCAAGAGCAACCATAGACAGAAGTATTTTGGCAGCCATTACATTTCCCAAAATATATCCTATTTTCTTCTTATCTCCTCTATATCTGGCAATTTCTGCCGTAGTAGATAAAAGAAAGCCAAAATCAATAATCAAACGAATATATGTCATTACTGCATTGACATAATTCATCATTCCATAGCTTTCATAGCTTAACACTCTCGTTAAATAGGGGAGTGTTAAAAGCGGAAAAACCATTCTTACAAACGTCATGATATAAAGCGAGACAGAATTTTTTATAACTTTTTTCTCTTTTAACATTTTAAATTTATATCCCTACAATCAGTGATTTATCGTTTCAGTATCGAAATTCCATGTGTAACTCTTTTATTTTCTGGTGGAATTTTCATATAATCTCCATATAAATTTTTAAGATAAATATCATAATTAAGAGGACAGTTAAAATAAAGTCCTTCAAATTTCAACTTCATTTTAGGTAAATAATCTTCATATTCCCATTTTTCTTTTCTTCCATTAATGCCTGATAGTGCAGCTACACTTTTATTACACAATCGATTGCTTGTCAACTCAATTGTCTGAACAACTCGAGCCAGTCTATAGCCACCTATTAAAGATACTACTGGTCTAAACATGTTTCTAAGAAATCTTGTTATTTCAGTAACACCCGTATTTTTTTTTGAACCATATACTCCCATTAATCGCTTAAAAAAAGATAGGAATTGATATAAAAGTTCAAAAATAATTTTATTAGATGGTACAAAATCCACAGGAAAAATATCAATTCCAACATAAGGACAGATATTATCTTCAACACATTCATCTGTTTTAAAATAGTCTTTTCTTACAAATCTGGCAAAATCTCTCGGATAAGTATTATCGTTAACTGATAAAATTTGATATTGTCTCGTATCCAAATAATTTTTTTGAACTTTCAATAATCTCATGTAGTCATCTCTGAGCATCATGATATCTGCATCATCATCCCATGGTATAAAGCCCTGATGCCGTACGGCTCCCAACAATGTGCCTCCACTTAAAAAATATTCAACCTCGGCGGTTTCACATAGCTTAGAAAACTCATCTAATAATTCCAAGGTCAGCTTATGTATAAAATCAATTTCTGTATTATCTTTCATTACTATCTCCTATTTACTACGTTAAAGAATATAACAATTGATTCCATTGGTGCAATATCGTTTCCAATGAAAATTTATCCAAATTACCATCGGCTTCATTTGAATATTGGATCATTTTTTCATGGTTTTTAATTAATGAAATAATACGCTGTGCCATTTTTTTTGCATTTCCATTAGGTATGAGTTCTCCATCAATCTTATCCCTTACTATTTCACTGGGACCTGTTAAACAATCAAAAGAAATAATAGGTAATTTATTCGCTTTAGCCTCTAAAAGTACCATAGGCAATCCCTCATATAGAGATGTCATTACATATAAACTATAATTTCTATACTTTTCATACATATTTTCCGTTGTTCCCATAAAACATATAAAATTATCTAAGTCTTCCTCCCTAACTTTTTCAATTATTTCCGTCCCATATTTTCCTGTAAAATCTCCCCAAATATGCCATTTCCATCCGTCTAAAAATGGCCGAACTATTCGAGCAACTTGTATTAATTTTTCATAGCCTTTAACAGGATCCGCCCTGCCAACTGTTATAATTCTTTTATTCTCCAAATTATATTGAGGTGAGCGATATAACTCCGCCTCAATCCAATTTGGTATAACTTCTAATCTTTTAGATGAGACATAATATTTATTTTCATACCCCGCCCGACATGAGTCCGTAAGAACAACTATTTTATCTGCTAATAAGCATGCAAATAATCTATTAAGCTTCATTACTTTATTGTTATATATTTTGTTATAAATACTACTATGTTCGCAGATTATTGTTTTTGTAGATAATCCTAAAGAAGATACTATCGCTGTCATAGATACCGCCATGCCCATCACAATAACCACGTCAATTTTATTCTCTACTAATACTTTCCTAGTCTTATGTAAAATCTCCGTTGCATGCTTACTAAAATTGCTTTTTTTATCTACCAAAACGCAAAAATCAGACTTTCGAGAAATAGGATATGCTTGTATATGATTTTTATAAAAAACACTTATAAAAAACACTTTATGCTCTTTTTCAAATTCTCTAATTAAATTGTATGCAACTCTCTGAGCTCCCCCTTTTATGGAGTAATCATAATTAATAAAGCAAATATTCATGTATCATGATGTGGGTTTCCACACTTTCCTCCCTAATTTTTGTATATGGTTATATTTAACCTTATAAAACACATCTAACACTATAGGTATTAAAAATCATCTATAATTTTCAAAACTATTATCTAAATCTATCATAATAGCATCGTGATGTGGAATTCTCATTTCTTTCGGTGGCAATTTCATATAATCTCCAAATGCAATTTTCAAATATACATCATATCCCACAGGAATTGGCATTTTTGTATCCTCAAACTCTGCAAATACTGCTTTTTCAAATGCTGCTTTTGGATACCAATTTTTCATGTATCCTATCCCTGCGCAAAGTTCTGTTATTCCACTACACTTCTCCCAAGTATATTTTTTCATTTGTTTTTCAGCATAATTCCATATGTGATATCTTACATTTTTAAAGGGTATCATTCCAAGTGCCAGTTTTCCTGCATACTTTACTAAATTTCCATGATTTTCTGGAATCATTTGGGCACAATAAAGTGAATATATCAATGCCCAAAAGCACTGGAGCTTTCGGCTTATTTTGTTGTTCGGATACCCATCTAATGGAAACACATCTAGAGCAACACCATGCGGCATATCAATGCTAGCCTGGTACGGTTTTATCATAGTTGTGTAATTATCGCGAACCGTAATAAATAAATTATGATCAATAAAATCTTTCGTCGGTTTTAAAATAGAATATCGTTCTGTATCAGCATGTTCCTTCCATAAAGAAAACAATTTTTCATAATCGTTTCTTGGCATAAAAAAGTCTAGATCATCATCCCAAGGAATAAAACCATGATGGCGAACTGCTCCGATACATCCTCCCCCGCAGAAATAACAAAGCAGACTATTTTTATTACAAAAATCCACAAAATATTTTGCCATATCAAGATTGATTTTCTGTAATTTCTTAATTTTTTCAGTTGTCATCTCTTCCATATATTATCCTACTACCTACTTTTAGTATCATTTTATTGTCTACATTTTCTCTGTGAGATACCTAATCCCTTAACATTTTGGCATAGATGATTTTACGCAGGCCATTAGGTACAACTGCAACCACAAATTGAACTGCCAGCGTGTAGATATAATCAACTCTAGATATATATCCTGTTAAATAAATCTTTTTTCTGCCTGAATAATATTTTTTAAAATAATCCCATCCTCCCCTGCGTTCAAACATATCTTCTCCTGTTCTAACATAAACAAGGTAATCATCTATATTCGCACAGACTGCGTCATTTTTCATCATATTTACCCAGAGCAGGCTGTCCTCCATGAGTAATGCATGCCGGTAGTTTCCAGCTCTTAATACCGCTTCTTTCTTAAACATAACTGTCATATGGTTAAAACTATCTCGACGCTTCTGGTATCTTTTAATAGACTTATCATCAAGAGGAACTCGCCTTATTGACAAGACATGCTCCGGTGTTGAATCAAATTCTTTTATATGGCTTCCACAAATATCTAACTTGGGATTATTTCTAAACATATTTATTTGTGTTTCAAATCGTTCCGGCACACAGATATCATCCGTGTCCATTCTGGCAATCAACTCATTCTGGCATGCGATTACTCCATGTGATAATGCTAATCCCAATCCCAGATTTTTTTTCAAAAGAACTATTTTTATCAATGCAGGATATTTTTCTCGATAATCATTAATTACTTTTTGCAAGTCATCTGTAACAGGGCCATCCTCAACAATTACAATTTCATCGGGCATCAATGTTTGGTTTAAGACACTTTCCATACATTGTTTAAAATACTCTTCCTTTTCTTTTATGTAAACGGACATCAAAACACTAAAATTGTAGTTCATATTTCCCCCATATTACTCCGTAACCTCTTTTACTGTCTTTACTAAAGTTTCCATTTCTTTACACAAAGAGAAGTTTTTTATCATATTCAGGTTCCACCGCATCTTCCCCGGCAACACCCGCTCCACATAAACCTCATCTGCACTCAATCCCTCTTCCATTCCCTCCGCAATGAGCTTATCTTCATCCTTAAACTCAATACTGGCCTCCGAGGTCACCCCCGCCGGCAGCAGCAGCGTCGCATACATCTCTTTTGTATACTGTTTCACATACTTAGGAACCTCGGGCCGGGTTCCGACAAATGTCATCTCACCCTTCCAGATATTGATAAGCTGAGGCAGTTCGTCCAGGCGGCAGCCTCTGAGTTTTTTTCCGGCATTGGTAATTCTGGAATCGTCGCCTACAGTCACCAGGCTTCCGATTTGGTCTGCATTCTGAACCATAGTGCGAAACTTGTAAATCCGAAATCTTCGTCCATACTGTGTCACCCGTTCCTGGCGGTAGAATACCGGCCCTACTGAGTCCCGCTTGATCCAGATGGCCAGCGTCAAGAATACCGGCGATAAAATAATCAGCATGACGGACGACATCACAAAATCAAAAGTTCGCTTTACCAGCAGGCCGAACCAATGTTTTTTTAATACCTCATAATAAGGCCTGACTTCTTCCGTACGCATAAATCCAGGCAGTTGTTCCCATCTGCAAAGCATGTTTTTCTCCTCAACCTTTTTCACAACCTTTTCATTTTCACCGTCTTGATTTAGCTGTTTTAAATCCCCCTCTGCTATTTCAATCCGCCTATTTCTCTATCCATATCCATTTTTTCCAATTTCCGATAACATCCCTTAAACGTATCTATCACAGCCTCCGCCTGCTCATCCGTCAGGCAGGTATGCAGCGGCAGCGTAATCTCATTCTCAAACTGCCGATATGCATTTGGATAATCCTTAATGTCAAACCCCAGCTTTTTATAGGCCGTGTGCATTGGCAGCGGCTTATAGTGGACATTGGCCGCCACTCCGGCCTCAGCCATATCTATAATCAGCTGATTACGGAACTCGAGTCCTTTTCCGTTCAGACGGACCAGGCAAAGATGATAACTGGAATGAACCTCTTCGCCGTTCTCTGCCTTGTCATGCATAAGCATATCAACCGGCAGCTCGCTCAGTCCTTCTCTGTATTTCTCAAGTATCTCTTTCCTGCGCGCAAGTATCCCCGGATATCTCCGCATCTGAGCCAATCCAATCCCTGCCATAATGTCAGTCATGTTGCATTTATAGGCAGGCATTACAATGTCGTATTCCCAGGCCCCCAGCTTTGTCTTGGCCAGGGCATCTTTGTTCTGTCCGTGAAGAGACAGAAGCATAAACTGGTTATAAATCCAATCGTTATCGATGCCCGGAATCTCCCGCCAGACAAGCGCGCCGCCCTCTGCTGTGGTCAGGTTTTTCACGGCGTGGAAGGAAAAGCTGGTGAAATCGGCTACTTCGCCGCACATTTTTCCATCTCTGGAAGCTCCGAATGCATGGGCGGCGTCATCCAGGACAATCACGCGGCCGAATTTTTCCTGTATTTCATTGGACGGATGAAACAGACCTTTCTTCCTCTCCACAATCTCAAATATCCGCCGGTAGTCGCACATGACTCCTGCAATATCCACCGGAATGATCACCTTTGTCTTATCCGTGATAGCCTTTTCCAATTTCTCATAATCCATCTCATAAGAATCGGGAGCCGTATCTACCAGAACAAGCTTCGCCCCGACGTGGCAGACCACACTGGCGCTTGCCGAATATGTATAGGCGCTTGTTATCACCTCATCCCCGGGCCCGATACCCAGAAAATGAAGCGCCAGTTCGGCACAGGCTGTAGCTGAATTTAAACACACAGCTCTCGGCGCATGGACAAATGCTGCAATCTGCTTCTCAAATTCTTTTGTCTTTGGTCCTGTAGTGATCCACCCCGATTTCAGAGCCTCCACAACTTCATTGATTTCTTCCTCCGTGATATCCGGCGGTGAAAATGGAACTTTCAGCATACGCAGCTTCCTCCTTTTTATTTCAGCTTCAATTCAGCTGAGCCTTTTCTTTTATGTTTTTCCAAAAACGATAACCTGCACGCTCCGCGCAAAGGTCACCGTGATCAATAAACGAGTCTGCCGAGGCAGGCCTTTGTGCCAGAGCCCGGCCTTTTAGCGGCCATATTTTGGCGCACAGGCATTGGCTCATTTACAGGACGCACTTTCCAGCCAAACAAGAATCCCGTTCGCAGGATTCTCCGCCTGCGGCGGGCCGCTGTAGCGACATAATTCCCTACCGCCGCAGGCATTGGCTCACTTAGCGAGTGTAACGAGCTTAGTGAACAAGCCCTCTTTAGAGTTGCGAGCCTTCCGCAGGGCGGTTTTTACTTAACAGGAAGACTTTCCTGTCAAATAAAAAAAGGACCTCCTCAGTCCTTCTCCAACTTAATTCCCAGCATTGCGGTTTGCTGCTCTCCGCGAATCGCTGTTTCTATGAGTGCATACCGCTTTCTCAAATTCAGCCGTATGATTTTTTCCTTAAAATATTCCAGCGGCCCGTCCAGCCGCTCGATTTCTCCCTGAGCATCCAGATACACTTTCGTATTCCTAACCAGATAATAACCTGCGCCTTTGTCAGCATTATCGACGGGCGATTCATTTGCGCAGAGCAGCTCCAAAAATTTCCGTTCTTCCTCTTCCAGAGGAATAAATTCTCCCAGATTATCTCCCAGAAGCTTTGAAAATTCCGGTATTCGTTTTAATTCATAGAATACCTCATCGGCATTCGTTAAATCTAAAAATACATAAGCTGGAAACAACGTCTCCGTCACTTCCAGCCATTCTCCCCCCAGCCTCTTAAGAAGCTGGCGCTTTAGAAAAAAGCATTCTTTATAAACAGTTTTCGGCAGCATCTTGTACACCAATTCCACCAGTTCCTGTTCTTTCCCTGTTATAGTTTGAATTACATACCACATTTCCAGTATCTCCTGACCCGCCTTCGCTGGGCTAGAGCGTGTTTGGAACATAAAGAAGCCAGTACCGGCCTTCCAAACTGCCGATTTTGAGTTCAAAGCCTATTTTTACGTATGCTTCGCCATTTCCACAGCAAAAAGCGCTCTGAACCCACTGTTCCTTATGTCCTTACCTCGTCTTCATATGCCCCACTAGCTTTATGAACACTGCGTAATTTTGTCTTATCCTATTCTCCGGGCAGAATCTCAATTCCCGCCCAGATATCCTTATTCTCTTTCACCGGTTTCAGGTTTAAAACGGCAATTCGTTTATGAAGATCTAATTTCCGTATTAAAGCTTCCTTCCCTGCAAGCGGGCCATTTACCGCCCTGAATGATCCGTTCCGGACCAATCCCCTTGACAGGCCCATATGATGGCGTTCTCCGCAAAGTGTCCGGATCATCGCCTCTTCTTCAGGCTGCACAGGGAGCAGCATATCTTCCTGAGCAAGGACATCGGTGATATCCCGATACTGTTTCAGCTCTTTCAACAGTAATTCCGGTCGGCTGCTCTGCAGAAATACGTAATCAGGAAACATCCTATAGGTATCTACATGCCACTCTCCCAGATATTTCTTCATTCTTTCGTAAGAGAATTGAAACGCATCATCAAGCGCCGGCTTCGATAAGTGATGTTTACAGGACCTGATAATAGTTTCTTCCTGACCAGACTTGCAGTGTAGTACATACCAGCCCACTGAATACACCCCTTTCTGCCTACAACATAATAGGTATTATGTTGTCAAATGATACACTATCCTGACGGCTGTAACAATCTTACCACATGTTTTATGGGCTTTCAACCGGAAATCTTTACAAATATCTTAATTAAAAAATATGAAAGCCAAAATTGTGTCCATAACAAAATCTATAGATTTCCTTATTTTTTTATATTACACCTTTCAGCAGCATTTGTACAAGCCATATTCTGCCATGTCCACTTTGATTCCCGGCTCTAACAACATAATACCTATTATGTTGTATCTCCCATTCCAATCCCAAACCATTATTCACAAACACAGTTTCGGACCGCATCCCCCCTTTCCCTTCAAATCACCAGACCGAGCAGTTCCATCTGTCTTCTGTACTCTTTCCCTGAAGTAGCCGTATAAATTCTCGTAGTTTCAATACTGCTGTGTCCCATGATATCGGCCAGTTTTACCACGTCCTTTTTCAACTCATAAAAGGTTCTGGCAAAAAGGTGGCGCAGATTGTGGGGAAATATCTTCTGCCATTCTACATCTGCCTCCCCGCATAGTTTTTTCATCTCACGCCAGACATTACTCCGATCCACTCCTTTTCCTGTTTTGGTAACAAACACTTCTCCTGTTTTCAGTTTCCGTTCTCTTATATATAGAAGAAGCTGCTTTTGCAGTTTGCTGCCGATGAAAACGATCCTGTTCTTTCCTTTATTATAGATACAGAGTTTCCCCTTCCGAACCGACTCCACCGTGACCGATTTCAGCTCGCTGATGCGAAGCCCCAGACCGCAAAGAGTCTGAAGAATCAGCGAAAGCTGCCTCTTCCCCATGTTCTGTGCAGCCCGCACCAGGCGGTAATATTCCTTTTTATTAAGCTCCCGCTGTTCCTCGCAGAACATCTGCCTTTGAATCTTGACCGGCTTTACACGAAAATCCACCCAGTCCATAAAGCTGAAAAAGCTGTTGAGAGCCGCCAGCATCGAATTGACGCTCCTGACATGATAAATGGTGAGGAGATTACGTTTAAACTCAATAACCTTTTCTTTCGTAACCGCTTTCCGGCTTGTATCCGCTGCGCTGTTCCAATCCGCCTCACAACTCTGCTCCCTACGGACAAATGCTTCAAACACCCTGACATCATGCAGATATTTGTCTACCGTCGCCTTAGCCCGCTCTTCTTTTATCAAATATTCCTTATACCTTTGCAGCGCTTCTTTATCCAGAAACCTGCTGCCCTCTTCTGTCACAAACGACCACTCCCTTCTACATATGCCGCAAACCAATGGCCTTCACTATCAAGGACGTTTTATCATCCTGACATTTATTTTATCATAATAAAAACGGAAAGGCAGATTATAAATGGTTCCAGGACCATTGATACAAACTTAACTAATAAAATCGACGTTTATTAGACCACGCCCGGTTATAATGAGCATATAAAGTTAAAATGTGAAGGAGGATATTATCATGGAATTATATATACAGGAAGAACAAATCAGTGAGCATTTACAAAAGCGGCTCGAGCGCTTCCGGGCTGATTATCCGGTAGCGGATGAGGTGAAAAGGCGCGTCTCCAAACCGGATATGCCCTTCTTCGGAAAAGAGATTCTTGAGATGGCTGTTTCCGCCCTGCTGGAGGGTGAAAATATCCTGCTTTGCGGCGATAAGGCAACCGGCAAGAATATTTTGGCGGAAAACCTGGCATGGATGTTCGGAAGGCCCGTATACAACATGTCCTTCCATGTGAATACGGACAGCGGCAGCCTGATCGGAAGTGATACCTTCGTCGACAACGAAGTAAAGCTGCGCAAAGGCCCGGTCTATCAGTGTGCGGCCTACGGCGGATTTGGCATCCTGGATGAAATCAACATGGCAAAAAACGACGCCGTCTCTGTTCTTCACGCTACGCTGGATTACCGCCGTATCATCGATGTGCCGGGCTATGACAGGATCGAGCTTCATCCCGCCGCCCGCTTTATCGGCACAATGAATTACGGTTATGCCGGAACAAAGGAACTCAATGAGGCCCTTGTCTCACGTTTTATGGTTATCAACATGCCGACACTTACACAGGATGATTTGATAAAAATACTGGATACCGCCGTTCCCGGCGCCACATCTGCCTCGCTGGAACAGTTTGCCGGCCTCTTTCTTGATCTTCAGACAAAAGCGAAAAATGGAGAGATTTCCACCAAACCGGTGGATTTGCGCGGCATGATTGGTTCCCTGAAGCTGATACGCGGAGGACTCACCCCCAAAGCAGCCGTTACCATGGGCATAACCAATAAATGTTTCGATGGATTTGAACAGGAGATTGTGGACGACATCGTCCTGACCCGGATTCCCGAATCCTGGAGCAGCAGGGACGTATTTTAGAAATGAGGCGAGCATGATGAACAGGAATAATGGTACAGAAAACACTGTGCCTGCTGAAGATATGTCTATAAAAGAGATGCCTGCAAACGATATATCGGAAGAGGAATTGGAGACAGCCCGCATCCAGAACCGCCTCAAAAACCTGCTGTGGACCATAAGCGGAGATTACAGCCTGGGAACTGAAGTGAATGCCGCTGTTTTCAAAAAGTCCAAGTATATCGCTCTTTATGACGCGGTCTGTAAAGGCGGCTTTGCCAGATACTTCCGGCCCCGGACCCTGGAGCAGTATTTTGAAAAGGCCTTTCTCTACGGCGCCGAGCCATCGGTGCTTTTGCCGCTGTCCCGCCTCTGTATTGAAAGTGCGGTCTGGAAAAAACTGGCGGCCGATCGCGGCGGCATAGCCGAGCTGCGGAGAATGGCATTTGAGGATACCCTGAAGAAAGAGTCCGGACGTCTGACCCACACGGACTGGGGCGCCCTGGAGGGCTGTTATCTGCGCTACTGTCTCTACAAAACCCCTGCCGGAAAATCAAAGCAGCTTTGGGTTGACAAGATCGTTTCCCTTCAGGATGCGGGTGATACCATTGATATTATCCGCTGCCTCGACGAAGTGTATAACGGAGCCTATCCCAAGGGCTTTGCCGATGAATTCAAGGGCTTTGGCCTGTTCGAGGAGAATCCGGGGCGCGGCAGGCAGTCCGGTTCGGAAGAAGACGAGGAGGACAAACCGGAGAAGGAGGAGGACCGTATCGTCAACCTGCTGGATGACCATCTGCAGGAAGAGGACGACGGCAAAAACAAGGCGCAAAAGCCTAATGCCGTCGTCCTGGAAGATGAATCCATGGCGCTGGCGAAAGACTATATTGAGCTGAATTATGGAAAGAGTTATCTGACACCGAAAGAACAGCGACAGCTAAATTATCAAATCTGTACGGGCGCGCACAAAGAATGTAAGCTGCATTTTTCAGACGGGCTGCTGAGCCGCCCTGACGCTTCTGCAGAAGGGACTTCGCCGGCAGAAGAACAGCCGCCTCTCCAGGACAGCGCCGACACTTATCAGATGGAATATGCCAGAAGAGTTCTGACGGAAAATCTCGAAATTCTGAAGGCAAACCAGCTTATGACAAGGCAGAATATCCTGTCACTGGCCGATATTTTAAAACGAGCGCTTCTCACCAGGGAAGAAAAAGAAATTTTTCCCGACGAATACGGAAAAATCCGGGTTGACAGGCTCTGGAATATCGGCAGAACCGACAACCGCAAAATGTTTGACAGGGAATTTATTCAGGAATTCACTGATTTTGCAGTGGAAATCCTGATCGATTCAAGCGGCTCACAGCAGATCCGCCAGAGCCTGGTCGCTTTGCAGGGCTATATCATCAGTGAAGCCCTGAGCCTGGCGGAAATACCGCACCGTGTCATGGGATTCTGCACGTTCGGTGATTATACGGTAATGCGGCGGTACCGGGATTATGATGAACCGATTGAAGCCGATAAACGTATTCTGGAATTCTACGGTTCCGCCAATAACCGGGACGGACTTGCGATCCGCGCCGCCGCCCACAGCCTGTCGGCCCGCAGGGAAGAGAATAAAATCCTGATTGTTTTAAGTGACGGAACGCCGAACGACATCATTGTCAGCAAATCAAAGAGCCGTCTGCGCGTCCAGTATTGCAATGACTATGCGGTCAAGGACACGGCCAGGGAAGTGTACAGCCTCCGAAGCAAGGGAATTGCCGTCATGGGCATCTTTGCCGGAGAGGAAGAAGCCCTCCCTGCCGAAAAACAGATATTTGGAAACGAGTTCGCCTATATACGCAAAATCAGTGACTTCTCAAATGTGGTGGGCAGGTATTTAAAGGAACAACTGATGGTCTGATTGATGGCGGTGACCTGTGCGTGGAGCGTACAGGTTATTGTTGATGGCGGTGACCTGTGCGCAGAGCGTGCAGGTTACCGCTTCTGCGGAGTATCTGAGCAGGTTATCCCAGCCCTTCGGCTTCAAGAATTTTCTCAAACCTCTTCTCCGACAAAATTTCATTCGTTATAAACCGACCATTATAGAACAGGCTGTATGTGGTAAACGGAGCCGGAGCATTCCTGGCCTCCCCGGATGTCTTAAATAAGACTGCCTTAAATGGGATATTATTCTCCTCTGCCGCCGATTCGATAAGAGGAACGTATTTTGCCGTAAACGGACATTGTCTCGTATAATAGAGGACAAACCCATTCTCTTCAGTACGTGGCTGCCTTACCTGCTCCTTAAACTGCGGTTTTGGCGCATCCGCCTCAAAGGGCAGATAGAAAAGTTCAAAATACGGTTCGGCGCTGTCCGCCCGGATAAAACCTTTATATCCCAGGAATTTCGGATCCGACAGGTAGGGCATCTTCTTTTTGGAGGTCAGAACCACCAGTCCCAGCCTGCCCTTTTCCCTGCTGTCCCGGATGCATTCCTCGAGCAGCAAATTCGAATATCCCTGGCCTTTAAACTGCCCGGATACCCACAGACAGTTGATATACATATATCCGTCCGCCTCGACAGGCGCCCAGGCTTTCTCCGCCGGCATGTACTCGATAAAACATTTGCCGCGGACATTTCCCTTCAGAAATACGAGTCCATCCTCAAACTGTTCGTTCAGCCAGTTTTTTTTAGATAACACCTGACAATCCTTATTGTTTGAAATGGCGCAGCAGATATGCTCCTGTTCCAGGTTATCCTTTGTAACCGATATTAATTCCATTCTTTTCTCCTTTTAACCGCCCGGTCTGTGCTGCCCTGCTGCTCTTTCTGACCGGATGGCGCAGTACGGTCTTCAGCTTATCCGGAGCCGTTTTTCTCGGATCCCCGAGGTAAATTTCATGATGCCGCCTCGTTTCATTTATCTCCGTCTCATAACCATTTGCTTCAATAAAGCGCTCCAGCTTTTCTATTGTTTCCGGCTCATCGTCATAGGGGCCGATATGCATCACCTGGGCGCACATCCCCTCCTTGTACCGGAGCAGACGTACGTTGGAGGTATCTGTCTCCGGCTTTTTCGCAAGACATACCTCTTTCGCCCATTCCAGCACTTCCTCCGTGACAAAGTCAGGCTGCCTGATCAGGGAGGTCCAGCAGAATTTACTCTTATCCGTTATCATTTTCCCGTCAAAGCCTCCCTCTTCGGTGTGCCAGAGCCCTTCCAGCGGAGGCACCACATAATCAAAATATCCGGGCGGACACGAATCGCTTTTTTTGCTCATCTTTATCGTATAGGAAAGTGCATAAAGCGCTCCCACCGCATTTTTATAATCGGCGGATGTATTGGGATCTCCATTTCCATCTACAGCCAAAAATACCATTTCCGGTACATCTGCAAATTCAGGATTTCTGCCGGGCTGGTACAGTGCCTTATCACGTTTTTTGAAGTCCACCTTTTCCATATCCGCTTTTCCCTTCTTCTCCTGTTTTTGAGCTGATTGCTTTTCCTCTGTCCTTGACGCCTTATCTGTCTTTTCCCTGCTCTTTTCCCCTTTTTTCTTACCGGGCTTAGACACCGGAAGCTCTCTGAATGTCTCCGCAGTCAGCTCTGCAAGAAGTTCTCTGTCGTCGATATCCTCGACCAGCAGATATGGTTTTGAGCCTTGATAGGGAGGCACTTCCTCATAATCTGGACACAGCCTTCTGCCTGCTTCCGTTATTTTAATAAAAAGCTGGTTTTCGCAGATCAGACCAACAATTTTACCATTACAGTAAATTCCGTATTCGCCAAACATCTTTTTATAAGTGATCTCCCCGGCCGCACACATCTGCTCCGCCGCATACCGGACAAATTCAAGACTAGAAGCCATATTTTCACCTCCCTATGTGAATCAGCTTATTCGTTACAATTCAGCTTTCGGCCAAAAAACGCCGTTAAATTTGGTAAACAGTTCACTTCTTATTCCTTCAACCCCACGTAAATATGAATCTCAGCCTCATCCATGCTGCCGTCCTGATACTCCTCAAAATCGCATTCAAAGCTTCTTACTAAATCCGTGTTCCATATTTCCTTCCAGCACTCCGCCACTGCCTCGTGCAGATCACCCTTCGCCACAAATTTTGCGTATTTCCCGGCCGGAATCGTTACAAGAACCGTACCCTCTGGAATCGTCTCCTTACCATCCGTCTCACAGGCGGTCACAATCGTATAATCCGATTTTTCATTCCCGGCATATTCGGTATAAATGCCCAATACCTTTTCATTCACTTTTCCGGATATCGCCTCATAATATCCCTGCGAGTAAAAATTCCCCCACAGTCCTCCGATTACCGCACCCATATCAGGCGACGTATTATTGGTTCTGGCCTTAATTCCCACTGCTTTCATTTCCTCTAATTGAACGATTTCGTAATTCATTTCATATTCTCCTGTTTTCAGTTGTTTTTCACGGCTAAACACCGTTTCGCGCCGTTAAACTGGGGATTTTACTCAAAAGCTGAGTGAAAACACTTCGCGGAAGGGTAGCTGTGAATTGTAACTGCATCATACCACACGTAACATGACAACTATATGTCATGATACCAGGGTCAAAAGGGGGGAAATCTGATGCAAGCTTACTTGCATGAAGATTTTTAATCTTGGGACCCGCCAAAAACATGAGTAAGAAGCCATTTTTCGCAAAAAATGAGCGGATCGCGAATGTTTTTGAGGATTGTGTGAGCACGCAGTGCGGAGCAATCCGGTTTCAAAGGGGGGCAAAAGACCTTTTGACCCCAACATCAGATCATCATTAGTAACAGTTCAGCCGCTCTCTCAGCTTCAGCGTTATTCCCCGTATATATCCTTTAGTCTTGCCATCAACTCATATAATTCCCTGCGCAGTTCCTGCGGCTTTGTAAGCTCTACCCTGTCGCCGAAGCTGAGCAGCCAGCCGAACAGGTTGTCCCGATCGGTAAAACCAAAAGAGAACTTAAGCCTTCCGTCCTCCTGTTCCGTAAAACTGCCCGGACCGTACTCTTCCACCAGCCTCCATTTCATCTCCGGTTCGAACAGAGCCTCCACCTCTATCTCCGTAGGAAAGATCCGTTCAGCAGCCAGCTGGGGAGCCGGCATCTGCCTTGGTTCATATGTCTCCTCCAGGCCGGCGGTCTCCGTCATCCTGTTCAGCTTAAACATCCGGTAATCCTGTTTCTCACAGCAATAACCCCACAAATACCAGGATGTCCATTTAAATATAAGAAGATACGGTTCGACAATTCGTCTGCTCTCACCGCCCGGAGCATAGTAGGTGAACGCCACCTTCCGCCGGTTCTCAATCGCCGTTTGAAACAGACTGATTTTGGGCGCCAGGGAAGATTTATACCATGAAGCCAGATCAATCATAATGTGGTTGTTGGACGCCAGCACGGAATTATTGCCAGAAGCCAGCTTCTCCATGAGCTGCTGGTACCGTTTTGTCCCCGAAACACTGTCCAGACTTTTAAGGCCGGCCAGAATTGCCTGCATGTCGGAAGAGGTGAGCAGGGTTTTATCCATCCTATAGCCGTCCATGATGGATATCCCTCCATTCTGTCCCTGCGAAGTTACGACAGGGATTCCGGCTTTGCAGATATCCTCGATATCCCGGTTAATCGTCCTGCGGGATACTTCGAATTTATCGGCCAGATACGGCGCCGTCACCTTTTCCTGCTGAAGAAGGATGGATAGAATGCCGATAAGGCGGTCTATTTTCATTTGCTCTGCTCCTCTGCCTCAGTGTTAATCGGCCTTCCGATTTTCTTCTCGCGTCTCCACTCCGGAGCCGCTCCGTCATCGCCCCAATACTCGTCTACCGCCGTGATTTTCCCATTCCTTACCTCGATAAAAGAGGTTACATGGAAAGACAGCCCCGTGTCCTCCGACCACACACGGACCACCGTAATAAACAGATTCCCCGACTGCTCGCTTCTCTCTATCTCACCGTCCCATGAGCCGGGGTATTCACAATTTGCCCTTATGAACTCCTCCGAATTGAAAAGCTCATTTGTATTATGCCATTTTATATAGGCATTATAATCAAAATACGCCCTCATGGCTTCCGCGTTCTGACGCAGCGTATCGCTCCAGTATCTTTCTATATTCATACATTATCCTCCCTGCCTGATTTACTTTCTGCCGTTATTACTTCAGCCGGCCAAATCCCGGCATACTCTATTTTACCATAAATTCATGCTCGCTGAAATTCTAAAAATTATCCGTTATCCTGAATCGAAAAAATCCATTTTGGTTTAATACATTATTGCGCTGCAATTATCATTGACGCGGCACCCGATTTTTTGCATTCATAACAAATATTGCTTCTGATAAGTTAGTGTGATATAGAAAGAAATAAGGCTTGTGTCAAAAAGTATTATTTTGAATATTATGTTACTATAAGTAAATATTATAGGAGACACAATTTAATTATGAATATACAGGGTAAAACTTATGAAGAATTGAAAGAAGAAGTATTGGAAACTATAAAAGGGAAATCAAGTGATGAGATAATGGATATTTTAAAAAATAAGTTTAATTTAAATTTAGATATTTCTTCTTTCCTTGATAACAGACCTTGTAAAGCATGGTATGCTCAAGTTTTCACGTACTGCAGCACAAGTGAGTTGGAAAACGAATTGAATTTTTTCTTGTTTTTAATTAACCTTTTCAGCCAGATTTTTGGTTTTTGTTTCAACCAGGAAAATACAGTTTTTTTAGGTTGTGTATGCCCTTGCGGTCACAAACAAATCGTTCTTTATTATACAATAGGGTTTAATGATTAATAATTTTAATAAGGTATTTGGAATTTCTCCGGGGAAATGGCCGGGGAAATTCTTTTTGAAGGCGGTGACCTGTGCGCAGAGCGTCCGGGTTATCGTTTGCTGACGACAGGCCGAATCCGCAAGCAGGCAATATTTAACTTCCTACAGACTGCACAAATCTTTTAGAGCGGGCTCAGGAAACTAAAGCCCGCTCTTTATCAGAAACTGTCATTTATAATTTTCGTAATCTTCATACACTTCATACTTTTCACATTCGCTGCACTCATTTTCTTTTCTTTTGCATTTATGGCAACCGTCTTTAAATCCCATCCAGTAAGCTTCTTTTAATTGTTTTTCGAACCATTTGCAGCACATACTGTGATCACGTTCGCATTCACATTCGCGGTATTTGGGTTTGCACTCACATTCACGTTTGGGTTCGCACTCTGCATAACACTTGCATCTGCATTTAAAATATTCACTACTCATTTACTTAACTCCTTTCATTTTGTTCTACACGATATTATATGGGACTAGCACGTAAAGCGTGAACTTTATGAATAAACAGAAACTATCGATATAATTGAGTTAGACGGTTAGTGACGTTTGCGTAATCTTTCAAGAACAGCAGTAAGGAATAAAACATTGATAATTTTAAGTAGATAATAACAATCTTGCCGCATTCCAAATATTATGATATGCTAAGTACGCTTAAACTGAATTTGCAACAATTGGCAAAGCGAAAGCTTTTTAATAGGGAAACGGGGTGAGAATCCCCTGCAGCTGCCTCTACTGTAATTGAAGACGATGGATCTCGGGCCACTGGTAAAACGGGAAGGCGATCCGGAGGATGAATCATAAGCCAGGAGACCTGCCAGTTATATTGCAGAGGAAATTTTCCGGGACAGGGAAAATCACCTTTCAGCCCAATACTGTGTTGGGTTTGTTAGTATGCTCTGTTTGCAATTCAGAGCAGATCAAACCAATACTAAAAAACAGGTTGAAAGGAGATTTACCAAAATGAGAAAAAACAAAAAAGTACTGGCAGGACTGGCCGCGGCGCTGATGCTCTCGCTGGCCGGCTGCTCCGCAAAAGCAACAGAACCGACGGAGGCCGTAGCACAATCGTCAGAAGCGGCAGGCGGTCAGGCGTCCGTCCCCGGCTCCCCCGAATCGGAAGCGGATACGCCAGAGTCCGGGACTGACATCTTTGTGGACGACCTGGGCCGTGAGGTGGAGCTTACGCTTCCCATCACCCGCGCCTGTGTTGCAAACCGCTATAATAATGAACTGATCCGAGCTGTCGGCGCAGGCGGCAGCGTTGTCGGGGTCGACATCTATACCTCCCAGGACGAGGTTTACTGGCCGCAATTTGGGGAAAATGAGACTTTCGGAAAGGATGAATACGATTACGAGAAAATAGTCGCCCTCGATCCGCAGGTCTTGGTTGTTCCTAAGAATGGGGTGGTGGAAGAATCCATAAAAAAACTGGAACCGTTCGGCATTAAAGTAGTCGTAATCACCGGATGGGATAACTCCGATGTACCGAAGCAAATCAGGCTGTGCGGCCAATTATTCGGTCAAGAGGAAAAAGCAGAAGAGCTGGTGGCATTTTATCAGAAGCCGGTTGATTATATGAAAGAGCAGTTAAAACAGGTGAAAGAGCCGAAGACAGTTTACTGGGAATACGGCGGTGACTATACCACCTGCATTCCGGGCACCTCGAATGACGGCTGGCATAATATGCTTCTGATGGCCGGCGGAGAAAATATCTTCGGAGACGCCTCCCTCGCAGGCAAAGACATCGACCCTGAAAAAATACTGATGGCAGATCCCGACCTGATTGTAAAAGTCTACGCGGGCGAGGTCGTTGGCAACAGCGGCGTCTTCACGGCACCGCCGCAGGAGGAATTTGCCGCCAAGGCCGATACCATGCTTCAGCGCGAGGGCTGGAGTGATTTGACTGCCGTTAAGGACGGTAACTTTTATCTGAACACCGCTTTCATGAGCGGCGGCCTGGGCAAAATGATCGGTGCGGCTTATATGGCGAAATGGCTTTACCCGGATTTAATGACCGGGCTTGATCCGGACGCCCTGTTTGCACAGTGGATGGAGTATCAGGGCTTTGAGCCCAATGCCCCTCATTACTACCGCGTCCCGGCACAAAATTAACGACAACAGGCACGCTTACACGGCTGCTATTAAAAATCTGTCCGCATTCCGCCAAGCAGAATGCGGGCTGATTTTTAATTATCAGCAGTAAAAAGCTGACATAACCTATTTTCATAATAAAGGAGACTGTCCGATGTCTTTCACCGCACTGACCAATGAATACCAAAGCCATATCCGCAGAAAAATCATGTGGATACTCCTGGCCCTGGTCATTCTTATTATACTGGCTGCCGCTGCCGTCTGCATCGGCGTGGCGGATTTGACCCCTGCACGCCTTGCAGTAACCTGGCTGCCCTTATCCGAACGTTATCTGGATGTATTACCGCTCACTCCCAAGGAGGAGAATGTTCTCCTTCTGCTGCGCCTTCCCCGTATCGCCGCGGCAGTCATCGCAGGCGCAGGCCTGGGATTGGCCGGCACAGGGATGCAGGCAATCACAGGAAACCAGATGGCCAGCCCGTTTACAACCGGGCTTTCCGGCGCAGCGGCCCTGGGTGCCGCCGCAGTGATTATCTTCAGCGGAATACCTGTTTATTTTCAAAAAACCGCTATGGTCACGGCCGCTTTCCTGATGGCTCTCATTTGCGCCGTATTCGTTTACGGTTTATCAAGCCTGAAGGGTTTGGGAGCTGAAACGCTCGTTTTAACCGGTATCGCACTGAACTACTTCTTCAGTGCACTTAACTCAACAATGCAGTTCATTGCAAATGAACAGCAGCTTCCCGCCATCGTCCACTGGACCTTCGGCAGCCTGACGGCAGTCGGATGGAGTGATATCGCGGTAATGACTGTAATCCTCTTCATTACAATCCCGGTCTTTCAAAGCCAGGCATGGGCTTTTAATATCATTTCCTCTGGCGGAGACGAGAGCGCCGGGGCGTTGGGTATCCATGTTAAGCGCACCAGAATCCTGACCGGAGGCTGTATTACCGTACTCACTGCCTCCATAGTCAGTTTTACCGGGATTATCGGCTTTGTAGGGCTCGTGGCTCCCCATATGGCACGAATGGTAATAGGCGGTGATCACCGGCTTCTTCTGCCCCTCTCGGCTATCACAGGCGCTGCGCTTGTCCTGGCGGCAGATACTATTGGCCGCTGTGCCTTTTCCCCTACCACGATTCCGGTCGGAATCGTGGTGTCCTATGTGGGCGTCCCTCTGTTTTTATATCTAATTATCATGGAAAGGAGGGAAGGCCGGTGAATGGTCTTGAAATCTGCAATCTGTCCTTTTCTTACGGACACAGGGAGGTTCTTAAAAATATCAGTTTTCGGGTTCAACAGGGCAGTTTCTGTGCCTTCCTCGGCGGTAATGGAGCCGGTAAATCGACTTTGGTCCGCTGTATCAACGGACTGCTGCGCACAGACGGAGAGTGTGTCGTATGGAACGGCATCAAAACAGGGAAACTGAACATAAAGGAGCGTGCGCGCGTCTATGGTTACGTTCCCCAAAACACGCAGGCCGGTTACTCCCTTAACGTAATGGAGATTGTCCTATCAGGCCGCCTTCCTCATATGGGTGTGAAGGCAGGAAAGTCCGATCTTGAAAAAGCGGCCGGGGTGATGGAAGAATTTCACCTGCAGGATTATGCTTTCCGTCCGTTCAAACAACTCAGCGGCGGGGAGCGTCAACGCGTCCTGATAGCCAGGGCTGTTGCCCAGGAACCGCAGCTACTGCTGCTGGACGAACCGACCAGCAGCCTGGATTTGAGATATCAGTACGAGGTCATGGATCTGCTGCGTCATGTCTGCCGGCGCGGCATCACCGTGGCCGCTGTAATCCATGACCTGAATCTGGCCCTTGACTATGCGGATACCGCCGTCCTGCTGTCGTCTGGAACCGTAACCGCCATGGGACCCCCTGCCGAAGTCCTGACTCCTGAGCGTATCCTGACCGCGTACGGCGTGCAGACAGAAACTTACCAGATTGGCAGCCGCTCCGTGATACTGAGATCCGGAAATTGCCTCCGGCAGCTGTCATAATCTGCCGCAATATCACCACGTCATAATTTCCGGTAACATAACAGCCCCTGCTAAAGCAGGGGCTGTTATGTTACCTTATTGAAGGCGCTGACCTGTACGCGGAGCGTGCAGGTTATCGTTGTTCTTCCGGCTTTCTAAGCCCTTATACAAGTAAAATCCTCCTGATCAATGACAGGACAGCTCCCGCGCCGCTGCAAAACAGCAGAGTCCCGCGATGGGCATTGACTGCTGTCAGCGCGGCCCTTCCGCCGGCCGCTATCCCCTGCCATTCCACGACGACGCCGTCTACGGGAGGAATTACCGTCAGTGCAGGCCCGGCGGCAAAAACCATAGCCGCACACAGCAGAAAAGGAATCAGGCCTCTTCCCGTGTCATACTTCTTAAGACGGAACCCTCCTCCCGCTCCTTTTCTGGACAGGATCCACAAACACCAGATCACGCCCATAAACAGAGAGATTCCGGCAAAACCCACATACAGCGCAAGACCGTAATTGCGATCCGTCACCAATGTCTCTATATTTCCCAGACCTTCCCCGTGTGCAAGGAAGGAGCGCAGCATGATGGCAACCATACAGCCCATAAGCAGACATGACACTATCTGCATCACACGGACTGCTATCACCACCGCTCCGGCCGCTCCTTTTACCGCTATCTCTCCCAGATTCGGCCCTGAATCGGAACTGCCGCTTTCATCATCCTCTCTTCTGCGCCGTTCCCTGAGTCGTTCCTGCACCGTCAGACGCTCCACTTCACTCTCGAGATCCCGCATCCGGCTGTCGCGAAGTTTCTTCTCTTTCTGCTCAAGACGGACTTCTTTTTTGTTCGGTCCGCTCCCTGCGGCAGCTTTTGAAGACGCTTTTTTACCCGAATCCTTCGGGGCAGCTTTTTGGGGCTTATCTTTTTTTCTAAGATTTTCCCGTTTCTCTTCCCGGGTTTCCATTCTTTCCGGTTCCCGGGCATAAGCAGTCCCGACCGGTGTCCGCCGCTCCGCTCTGGCCTCCTGTCCCGTCTCTATATAGGATTCCCCCCGAATAAACGGTTCCAGGCCGTCCGCGTCTGTCCGCCCTATATCGTCCCGCACTGTATCCTTCTCCGCCGGTTCTTCATGCTCCGGCGCCCAGGCCCTCACTCCCCGTCCATCCTGATTCTGTCTGTATGTAGGATTCCGGTCAGCCGGAGAATAGTTCTGTTTCAGAAGGGCTCCGCAATTGCTGCAAAAATTCCCGGTCGTCTGGTGTCCGCATTTTGGACAAATCATCGTATCATCCCTTTCGTATCTC
Source organism: [Clostridium] symbiosum ATCC 14940 (assembly GCF_000466485.1). GTDB lineage: Bacteria > Bacillota > Clostridia > Lachnospirales > Lachnospiraceae > Otoolea > Otoolea symbiosa. Next base: position 54,884 of record NZ_KE993033.1, read on the forward strand.
AGCTATGATTATTCTGCCTGTAAAAATCCTTTCGTTCCGGCTAATCATAACATATTGATGCGAAAAATAACAGCGTCATTTATTTCCTTAAAAAAAGTGTAAGTTTCTTGTTACTGTTCGCATGGTAACGTCCCGCGAGGTGTTTTCGTGTGCATCTCACACGAAAATCCCGAGTTTCACAGCGCGAACCGGCGTCTTTTGCCGTTTCTGTGCATCGCGAAGCGTGTTACTGTTCGCAGGGTAACGTCCCGCGATACGTTTTTTACCACACGCGGGCACCGTTCTCATCGACTATATACCCATCCGGCGTCAGTGTATTTGTTTGCATGTCTCCTTCCGGCCCCAGATAATACCACTTTCCTTCCCATTGGATCCAGCCTGTCACCATATAGCCGTCCGCACCGAAATAGTACCATTTATCTCCGCTGCATGCCCAGTCGTTCACCGGACGGGAGCCGTCCGTATTCGTGAAACGCCAGCCCTTTTCATTCTGTATCCACTGCCCCGGCACACGCTCCGAATTGTTCAGAGGTTTCGCCTCCCCCTCAGGCTGTTTTTCCGTATCAGAAGGGCTGATGTAGACACTGTCCGACTCCGTAAATTTCCCTTCCTTTACCCCCTCTCCGCCTGCGGCGCGCACCTTGTAATAATACTCTCCGTTCTTACGCATGGCGGTGCCGAAATCAAAGGTGGTATCGGACGTCGTCTTTCTGCTGCCGACCGGGCGCTCATCGCGGTAGAGATAGATATCATAGCTTTCCGCTCCGATAGCCGGTGTCCAGGATGCTACCGTGCCGTCGAGCCATGCGTCTTCGATCCCGCCGACCCGCCGGGACATTGGCCTGAGATTCAAAGTGATTGTCAACACCTGCGGCTCCTCACTGTATACAGCATAAACATTCGCCTCATCGCCCTTAATCCTGACCCCATTCTGGGGGACTGAAAAATAGTTTTCATCCTCGGTCGCAACCGTAACCGTCACTCTCGGAATGTCATAATACTGCCACGTATAACCACTATTCTCTATTTCCCAGCTCTTCACCGAATAGTTATCGGCGCCCGGCTCAATGGACAGCGCTTCATCCTCCCCCAGCGCATCCCCCGGCTGCATACTGTCTTTTATCTCCAGACGTATTGACGTAATCCTGCCGCTTTTTGCCGCGAATGCGGTCATCGTCATCATGCCGGACAGCGCAGCGGCCGATAAAAGCAGGGCAGCACACTTCATTTTATTTTTCATCAATCCGTTTCCTCCTTACTGTCAGCTTAACCAATCCGTTTATCAATAGAATAAAGAGTCTGCCCCGGCAGACTTTCGCACCGGAGCGCGGTCGCTTTAGCGGCCATATTCCTTGGCGCGGAGTGCGCATCCCCGGGGGGACTTTTATATCACAGGAACACTTTCCTATGATATAAAAATGGTGCGGCTGCCTATCCCGCCGCACCATTTTTCCAGTTTTACTGAATCCAGACTCCGTCTGCGTCTACCTTGTATCCGTCAGGTGTCGTCGTATTCTTAAGAAGCATTCCGTTTGCAGAACCTTCCTCCATGCTGAAATAATACCATTTTCCGTCGATCTGGTTCCATCCTGTCATCATACGGCCTCTTGTACCATCCGAAACCGGATTGAGATAATAGGTGCGTCCGGATGCGTCCGTGTACCAGCCGGTCATCATGTATCCGTTCTGGTCAAAATAGTACCATGCAAATTTACCGTCGTAGGGCAGATATCCCCACTGGGAAACCGGTCTGAAATCATTAAAAATGTACATCCAGCCGCCTGCATCCTGTACCCAGCTTCCGTATTTGGAGCCTCTGTCATTGGAACCGGAAGAAGCACTTCCGCTAGGCGGCGGCGTTCCGCCCTCGAACCAGACAGCCCATTGAGGATCGGCAGCCTTGTAACGCTCTGCTAAAGCTGCTTCATTACCTGTAGGTGAAAAATCAATCGTCTTTTTTGACGACGTACAGCCTTTGAACACATCTCTTCCCAGAACAGGCGGTGTCCCTCCATTGTGCAGATAGATAATCAGACGATTTAAAGAGGTACATCCTGCAAAGGCTTCGTCTCCGATGTGATTCGCAATACCTATGCTGACCCAATTCAGCTGTGTACAATCCTTAAACATTCCGGCAGGGATGTTAACTGCCGTATAAAGCCTGGCTATTCTCAGGGATTTTGGTACGGTGGCTCCTTCCGGGATCGTCCTCTTATATGCGCTTGTCTCAATCCAATCCGGAGTTCCCATCTCGAGTTCCTGAAGCCCCGTCAGTCTCTGCATTGCGTCCCAGTCCGCCTTTGTAAGCTTGCTGTCGTTCAGTTCAATACTTATCACATCGCTTAAGGCTCCCAGCCGGCCAATACGGTCAATAATCTCATCCATGGTTTTTCCGGTAAGGGTGCCTGGTCTTTGGCCTAAAATCCCATACCCTATCTTCAGCTCGCCGGTCTCCTCCCCGTCCGGTGTAAGGCCCAGTACTCTGCGCCACTCCGCATCCCAGGCGTAGAGCCGTTTCGTCGCAAGAAGGGTGTCTCCGCTCACCTCATTCCCCCTTCTGTCTATGAAGGAGGCGGTAAACCTCTGCTCCGCTTCAAAATCACCCAGAAGGGTTGGAGAGTTGTAGGACGGAAGCTCCAGCGCAATATTGTTAAGTCCCTGGAACGCGCTGGGAGAAAGCTGGTACACGCCGGGAATCTTAACCTCAGATAACGCGGTGCATCCCGCAAAGGTGAACCCTCTCAAATAATCAAGGCTTGGCAGATCGGCCACTGTTAATTCGATGCAGTTTTCAAATAATCTTTCTCCGGTATATTCAAGCTGCGGCAGTGCTACCGAAGTCAAGCTCGCGCAGTTTGCGAACGCGCTGTCACCGGTGCTATACAGCTTCGGCAGGTTCACCGCGCTCAGTGCCGCACAGTCTTTAAACGCATTGTGGCTAATGCTGTATAAGGACGGAAGATCTATGGAGGTTAAGGCCCTGCAGTTTACAAACACGCTTTCACCGGCGTTATACAGCTTCGGCAGGTTCAAAGCGTTCAGTGCCGCACAGTCTTTAAACACATTGTTGCCCATATTGTATAAGGACGGAAGGTCTGCAGAGGTTAAGGCCCCGCAGCCCGAAAACGCGCTGTCCTCAATATCCTGTACATCCGGAGCCGTCAGCCCGTCTAAGGACACGGCTCCCTTAAAGGCCTTCTCCCTGACCTTTGTAACTCCCGGCATGCTGACTTTTTTAAGCTTCGTAAAGTTTGCAAACGCTCCGGTCGGGATTTCCCAAATCGTCCCCTGCATGCTCCTGGTCGGACTGCTCTTCGCTGCGGTGCCGTCGTAGTTAATATAAAGCTCCTCCAGCGCCTGGTTTCCTCCGGTTCCACCGATATTAACTCTGCTAAGATCCTTCGACAGATACAGTTTCTTTAGGTTCGGGAGCTCCATGAGCTGCCTCCACTCGTCCGAGGTTATATCGCCCTTGTTTATTTTAAGCTCTGTTATCCCGGCTTTTTCTTCGCCGCTTAGTCCGCTCAGATACTCACTCACGCTGAAGTAAGTCTTCTCTCCGCCTCCCTTGCCGTCGTCTATCCCACTGTACATCGGAAGCTCGAACCATGTGTAGCCTATCAGCTCACTTCCCTTTCTCAGCTCGACATTAAAGGTCTTGTCAACATTTCTATCGTTCTCCGCCTTCAAGCGTTCGGGAACCGTAAGCTCTATGCCTCCGTTTCCTCCGGTCCCGCTTTTTACCGAAGGCGCAAAATCTTTGGCCACATCCGTGCCCGGGTTACCGCCCTCTTTGATCTTCAAAGTATATCCGTTATTGAGATCAACCTTTCCTGCCTCGCTTGGACTTGCGAACCTGGATACCGGCAGCAAGTACTTCTGGTTCACCCTGTCGTAATTTGGGGAAGAATAGTTTGCCGACTCAACATACATGAACCAGTTGCTCCGGATCTCAATCTTGCCCTGAAACTGCCTGTCTTCCTCCCCGGCACACAGGCCCACCGTGAGAGGAAAGCCTCCCTGCTCAGTATACGCATCATCCAGAGCCGGCCAGAAGGCGTCCTGATCGTCTGCCAGACGGAAACTCAGGGATGAGTCAAACTTATTGTAACTCAGTTTTAAAAGCTCGCTGGGCGATGCCGCAAGCGCTTCAGAATCAGAAGCCATCACAGCGTTTGCCGGGCTGGCAAGCATTGCCTTCCCGCGCTCATATTCTACGCGTTGAAAATAATCAGAGCCAAGTCTATTCTCTGTGTAAAACACATACGGCACATCATTATCCTTAAATAACCCCTCCGCTTTTTTTATCCCCGCTGCAAACGCCGTGCCGCTGAACATTGTTCCCAGCATCGACACGATCAGCGCGGTACTAAGCATGCTTCGGATTTTCCTCTTCATACCCTTTTCCTCCTCTTTCTGTCTCGTTTTACCGCTTTTCCCAATTTTATCACAAACAGCATTTACTGCCGCCGTACTGTGCAAAAAGTCACGTTTTGGGATACAAAAATCAATCGTTTGCCACCCCGGTACGGACGCCGTTTTTCAGACGGTTATGTCTCCCATCCGCTGTTCAGAAGATAATCGAAATACCTCTTCCTGATTTTCTTTTTTTCACGGACCTTAATCGGGATTATATCTCCGTTACACATCGTAAAATTATTGTCTGCATCCCTGATGTAATCCATATTGACGATAAAGCTCTGGTTGCACCGCAGGAAACGGTTTTCCGGCAGTTCTTCTTGGACATCATCTAATTTTTTCCGGATGGTGTGCTCCACTCCCTTGCTGCAAACCACTCTCAGATTCATTCTTCTGCTTTCTATGTACAAAATATCATCATAGGCGATTCTGCGCCCGGAGCTTCCGCTTATCATCAGCAGGCTCTGCCTGACCTTCGGATAGTGCTCTTCCAGAAAATGATTCAGCGCCTCCCCCATCCGCCCCTCACTTACCGGTTTCAGCAGATAGTCGGTGGCACGGACCTCATAGCTCTCTACCGCGTAATCAGGAGTGGTGGTCAAAAAAATAATCGCCGCATTCCGGTCATACCTGCGTATCCGTTTTGCTGCGTCCATCCCGTCCATATATTTCATGTAGATGTCAAGTATCAGCAGGTCATACTTCTGTTTCCCGCTCTCATACTTCTCCACCAAATCTTCCCCGCATTCAAAATACTCTATCGTTAACGGCTCACGCCTGTTTTTCATCTTTTCCTGCAATATCTTTCCTACCAGTATCCGGTCTGTATTATCGTCATCACAGATTGCCGCCAGCATAATTCCACTCCCCTGTCTGCTCTTCTTAATCTTTTAAGATTAAGGCATCCCTGACCCAATTTCAACACGAATGGGACAGACGGCTTTATCAGGGGACGAATGGTGTGATTTTTTCATTACCGGGAGCTCGCAGTGGCTGCTGACTGTGCAAAGGCAGGTGAGGACGCCGCTGGTACGGCCAGCGGACGGGGTAGTGGGGTGGTTTTATGAGTCTTTCGTCCCGGGGG